>NZ_JAGXJM010000308.1:0-268 GCF_019091445.1 Streptomyces sp. GbtcB7 | reverse complement strand
GCGGGGAGCCCGCGGGGGGGCCCCCCCCGGCGCCGCCGCCAACCCGCCGCACCCCCGCGCCCGGTGCCGCGGCCCGCCCGCGCAGGCGGCCGGCCCCGCCGCCGGCGGGCGGGCCGGATCCTCTGCCTGCGCGCAATTCCGCTCCCCGGGTCCGGACTGGGCCCCACGCCCCGAGGCGTGACCACGCCACCAGGGTGCCGTCCCGGGCGGCCGCCCGCCTGCGGCGCGAGCGCAGTTGCGCCGTACGGGGGAGAGGTCGCCCGAGGAG
>NZ_JAGXJM010000307.1:0-268 GCF_019091445.1 Streptomyces sp. GbtcB7 | reverse complement strand
CCCGTCCACGGCGGGCGGCCCGCCGCGCACCGAGTACGGGATCACGGACCAGGGCGCCGAGGAGTACTTCACGCTGCTGCGCCGGTCGCTGACCGCGTACGACCAGAAACCGGGCGTCCTCTCGGCCGCGCTCGGCTTCATGGTCGACCTCCGCCGTGCGGAGACCCTCGAACTCCTCCAGGGGCGGGTGCGCGCCATCGAGGAGGGGCGCAAGTCCGTCACCGGGTACTACACCCCCGAGGACGGCCCCGGACAGCTCGGCCACATC
>NZ_JAGXJM010000306.1:0-269 GCF_019091445.1 Streptomyces sp. GbtcB7 | reverse complement strand
GATCGGCCTCACCAGACCCGAGCCCCGGGGCGGAGCCAGCGGAATCTGGTAGTGAGTACCGTCGTGCTCGACTCGTTCGCGGCGCCACACCTGTCGGCAGATGTCGATGATCTCGCGGGACCGGGCGAGCGGAGCGTCATAGGGCACGCCGTGGAATCCCTCGTCCACCTGCGGACCCGAAGCACCGGGGCCGAGCAGGAATCGGCGGTCCGAGACGTAGTCAAGGCGGGCGGCCGTCATCCCGGTGGGCGGGGGGCGAGGGGGGAGGT
>NZ_JAGXJM010000305.1:0-269 GCF_019091445.1 Streptomyces sp. GbtcB7 | reverse complement strand
CAATAATAGTAACAAGGAACATGTTTGACCGGTCAAGATGAGTGCTTGAAAGCATCTTTATGCTCATAAATGGTAGGGAAAATACGGTAATTAGGGGATCATTAAGCAGGGGAAATTGCTCATATCAAGAAGGTAAGAATGTTGACCGGGTGCCAAAGTGGGTGGGGTTAAGATAGATTTCGCAATGTGCCAACACTGTCAAACCCACCGGCAAATCGTACTGACCAACCGTGTGCCTTCGTCTTTCCCGCTGCTTGCTTTGGAGTGTT
>NZ_JAGXJM010000304.1:0-269 GCF_019091445.1 Streptomyces sp. GbtcB7 | reverse complement strand
GCTTTTCTTTTATTTTCTTCGAGTCTTTCGATTTTTTTTTTTAGAGAAGACGATTTTTTTTGTCCGAAAATTATTTGGAATTGTGATACTAGCGATTTGTTCTCCTTTCGCTTAGGGTCAGTGCGAAATTTAAGGATTTTCTATAATTTTGTGATTCCCTGGTGCTATTAGAGGACGAAAATTTTGATCTTGTTTGCTTCTGATTAGGTTCTGTTTGGTTTGTTTGGAACATGAGACATGGCGACGTCGTCCGGGATCTTTCTTCATAC
>NZ_JAGXJM010000303.1:0-269 GCF_019091445.1 Streptomyces sp. GbtcB7 | reverse complement strand
CGACGCCGCTCAGTCGACGGAGCGCAGCGCGGACCGGACGATCACCTTGCCGGGACCGAAGTCCTCGTTCGCCGCGCGCTGCCAGGTGCCGTCGTCCCAGATCACGTCGACGTACACCCAGCCGTCCTGTTCGTACGAACCGAGGTAGCCCGAGCCGAGGGCATCGGGCACGATCGACTGGATCGTCGCGGCGTCCTGAGCGGATGCGGCGCCCGCCTTCCCGCCGGTGGGGTCGGGCAGTGCGATCGGGTCGAACAGTGCGAGGGGGA
>NZ_JAGXJM010000302.1:0-269 GCF_019091445.1 Streptomyces sp. GbtcB7 | reverse complement strand
AATCCGCCATTGATTCCTAGCTGGTGTGTTACGATGCCGCTTGCTATCCTGGGCATGTCTCTATACGTCCAGGCAAACGCCCCGTTATTTTTTCTTCAAGAAATCTATCAAGGCCGCTCATACCCCGGGAGACTGTCCCGTCCCGATGGTCAACGTGCGATTCGGGAACTCTTCCGAGATTGACATCGCTTCTATTTCTTCTACTGATCCCGGACGCTCCTCATCCGAGTCGGCATCATCTCTGGGATCCATGTAAGGGTCGGAGGGTG
>NZ_JAGXJM010000301.1:0-269 GCF_019091445.1 Streptomyces sp. GbtcB7 | reverse complement strand
AGGTCAAGAACAATTTGAGGTGATTAAACCCTAGATGTCATACATACCATGAGAGGCATTTCCCCCCCCCAAAAAAGAATCATGCCCGGAAGCAAAATTGTTTATCCTTTTCTTTACTCGATTGCGTTCTTCATCGGTCGGATATCGGTTTCATTTTCTGCGTTTTTCTTGCACTAGTTTTATTGCTCGGGAAGATGTTTGGATATATATGTTCTTTTTCTTCTTTTCAGTCTGTTTATTTTTTTTTGTGCAACAAGTTACTTAGAGAA
>NZ_JAGXJM010000300.1:0-269 GCF_019091445.1 Streptomyces sp. GbtcB7 | reverse complement strand
CTTCTACTGTTTAACATCACATTCGTTTCATAAATATTTCATATATCACTTTAGGTAGAGCTGCAGACCTGATACGTGAATACAGCATCTCATCCTTTGTCTTTCTCAACTCTTCCTCCTATCTTTTTTCTATTCCTGTTTCAATTTTAGCTCTATCTACTGGTTCTATGTCTCAGTCATTTCAAAAAATTTAACTGCCGAAGTACCTCTAGATGAGATATCTTTTAATTAATCTTCTAAAAGCTGTTCTTAATATGTATGTGTGTGTA
>NZ_JAGXJM010000030.1:39179-149678 GCF_019091445.1 Streptomyces sp. GbtcB7 | reverse complement strand
GCCCTGAAGGCCGCCAACGAGGCGTCCCGCGAGCACCCCTCGCGCACCCTCGTGGTCATCAAGCGCGTCTCCCGCTCACCGAGAGCTCATCAGGACACACGTCTCGACGCAGAGGTCCGCGTAGGAGTCGATGCCGGCACCGGTGACACAGTCGTACTGCGAACCTACGGCGAGGTCGCCGACCACGCCGACTCGGTCGTCCTGCCGCTGCTGCTGCCGGACGCGCCGGTCGTCGTGTGGTGGCCGGTGAGCGCGCCGCTCGACCCGGCCAACGACCCGCTGGGCGCGCTGGCCCAGCGCCGCGTCACCGACACCTACGCCGCCGAACAACCGATCCGCGAGCTAGCGGGGCGAGCTGCCGGCTACACCGCGGGTGACACCGACCTCGCCTGGACCCGCATCACGCCCTGGCGCTCGACGCTCGCCGCGGCGCTCGACCAGGCCCGGGCGGAGGTGACCTCGGCGGTGGTGGAGAGCGAGGCCGAGAACCCGAGCGCCGAGCTGTTGGCCCGCTGGCTGGGAGTCCGTCTGGGCGTTCCGGTCGAACGGGTCGTCACCGCAGGCCCCGTCGTGACGGCCGTGCGCCTGGGCACCGCGACGGGTGAGATCGCCGTCGAACGGACCGAGGGCCCGCTGGCCACACTGACCCTGCCGGGTCAGCCGCCTCGCAGGCTTGCCCTCAAGGCCCGTCCCACCTCCGAACTCATAGCTGAGGAGCTGCGACGCCTCGACGCCGACGAGATGTACGCCATCGCCCTGCGTGGTGAGGCCGGCAAGGAGAACACACATGATGTCTGACACTCCCCGGCTCACCAGCCGCGCGGAGTGGAGAGCCCTGGAGGTCCAAAGCGCGGTGGCGAAGTCTTACCCGACCTTGCGGGAACTGTTCGACCGAGAACCGGAGCGGGCCTCGCGCTGCACCGTAAAGGTGGGCGACCTGTTCATCGACTATTCCAAGAACCTGCTGACGGACGAGACCCTGGTCCTGCTGCAGGACCTGGCCGCCGTCATCGGTGTGTTGGAGCTGCGCGACGCGATGTTCCGTGGCGAGAAGATCAACGTCACCGAGGACAGGGCGGTGCTGCACACCGCGCTGCGGGCCCCGCGTGACGCGGTGATCGAGGTCGACGGGGAGAACGTCGTCCCGGCCGTGCACGCCGTGCTCGACAAGATGGCCGACTTCGCCGAGCGGGTCCGCTCCGGCGAGTGGACCGGCCACACCGGCCAGCGGATCAAGAACGTCGTGAACATCGGTATCGGCGGCTCCGATCTCGGTCCGGCGATGGCATACGAGGCTCTGCGCGCCTACGCGGCACGGGAGTTGACGTTCCGGTTCGTGTCGAACGTGGACGGCGCCGACCTGCACGAGGCCATCCGCGACCTGGACCCGGCGGAGACGCTGTTCATCATCGCCTCGAAGACGTTCACCACGATCGAGACCATCACCAACTCCACCTCGGCCCGCTCCTGGCTGCTGGGGGGCCTGGACGGCGAAGTGAAGGCCGTGGCACAGCACTTCGTGGCCCTATCCACGAACGCTGAGGAGGTCACCGGGTTTGGCATCGACCCGGACAACATGTTCGGGTTCTGGGACTGGGTCGGCGGACGCTACTCCTTCGACTCGGCCATCGGCCTGTCGTTGATGATCGCGATCGGCCCGGACCGGTTCCGGGAGCTGCTCGACGGGTTCAGGATCGTTGACGAGCACTTCCGCACCGCGCCCGCCGAGGTCAACGCCCCGCTGATCCTCGGCTTGATCGGTGTCTGGTACGACTCATTCCTCGATGCCCAGTCGCATGCGGTGCTGCCGTACTCGCACTACCTGTCGAAGTTCACCGCCTACCTGCAGCAGTTGGACATGGAGTCCAACGGCAAGTCGGTGGACCGCGACGGCAGGCAGGTCGACTGGCAGACCGGTCCGGTCGTGTGGGGCACACCCGGCACCAACGGGCAGCACGCGTACTACCAGTTGATCAACCAGGGAACCAAGCTGATCCCGGCCGACTTCATCGGCTTCGCCCGGCCGATCGCCGAGCTGAGCGATGGACTCAAGGGACAGCACGATCTGTTGATGGCCAACTTCTTCGCCCAGACCCAGGCCCTCGCCTTCGGTAACACGGCCGAGGAGGTCCGTGCGGAGGGCGTGCCCGAGGAGCAGGTACCGCACCGTACCTTCCGCGGTAACCATCCCACCACCACGATCCTCGCCGCCGAGCTGACCCCGTCCGTGCTCGGCCAGCTGGTCGCGCTCTACGAGCACAAGGTGTTCGTGCAGGGCGCGGTCTGGAATATCGACTCCTTCGACCAGTGGGGGGTGGAGCTCGGCAAGGTCCTCGCCAAGCGCATCGTGCCCGCCCTCACCACGGGCGCCGATGTGCCCGGTCTCGACCCGTCCACCACGGCCCTCGTCGCTGCCTACCGCACCCTCAAGAACGCTCAGGAGAAATGACCATGCAGCTCGGTCTCATCGGTCTCGGCAAGATGGGCGGCAACATGCGCGAGCGGATCCGCCGCGCGGGCCACACCGTCGTCGGATACGACCGCAACCCCGAAGTCTCCGACGCCAAGAGCCTCGCCGAACTGGTTGAGAAGCTGGACGCGCCGCGCACGGTCTGGGTGATGGTCCCGGCCGGCACCGCCACCCAGACGGTCATCGACGAGCTCAAGGACCTGCTGTCCCCGGGTGACATGCTGATCGACGGTGGCAACTCCCCCTGGACGGACGACGAGAAGCACGCGGAGGAGCTGGCCGCCAAGGGCATCGGGTTCGTCGACGCGGGCGTCTCCGGCGGCGTCTGGGGCCTGAAGAACGGCTACGCGCTGATGGTCGGCGGCGACGCCGAGAACATCGCCAAGGTGCAGCCGATCTTCGACGCCCTCAAGCCCGAGGGTGACGCCGGCTTCGTGCACGCCGGCAAGGTCGGCGCGGGCCACTTCTCCAAGATGGTCCACAACGGCATCGAGTACGCCATGATGCAGGCCTACGCCGAGGGCTGGGAGCTCCTGGAGAAGGTCCACTCCGTCACCGACGTGCGCGAGGTCTTCCGCTCCTGGCAGGAAGGCACCGTCATCCGCTCCTGGCTGCTCGACCTCGCCGTCAACGCGCTGGACGACGACGAGCACCTGGAGAAGCTGCGCGGCTACGCGGACGACTCCGGCGAGGGCCGCTGGACCGTCGAGGCGGCCATCGACAACGCCGTCCCGCTGCCCGCCATCACCGCCTCCCTCTTCGCCCGGTTCGCCTCCCGCCAGGACGACTCCCCGCAGATGAAGATGATCGCGGCACTGCGCAACCAGTTCGGCGGCCACGCCGTCGCGACCTCGGACGGCAGCGCGTGAGTCTCCATGTCAGGGATCTGACGATCGGGGTCGACCTCGGCGGCACCAAGATAGCCGCCGGGATCGTGGACCCCGACGGCAAGGTGCTGTCCCATATGCGTATCCCCACCCCACATCAGCCGGAGGCCGTCGGTGAAGCCGTGGCGTGGGCGGTCGACCTGGTCCGCGAGGACTGGGACGGCGTCTGTGCCGTGGGGATCGGCGCCGCCGGCTATGTGGACGAAGAGCGCTCGAACGTTCCTTTCGCCCCCAACCTCGGCTGGCACGACAAGCCGTTGCGGGACCTCGTGCAGAAGCAGTCCGGTCTGCCGACCGCGGTGGAGAACGACGCGAACGCAGTGGCCTGGGGCGAGTTCCTCTACGGAGCGGCGGCGGACCACGACGACATGGTCATGGTCACCGTCGGTACCGGGCTCGGAGGCGGCGTCGTCATCGCAGGCGAGCTCTTTCGCGGCCGGTTCGGAATGGGCGGCGAGATCGGCCACTACAGGGCCGTCCCTGACGGGCGGCCGTGCGGATGTGGACAGCGCGGTTGTATCGAGCAGTACGCCAGCGGCACCGCCCACACCCGCCGCGCCCGCGAGGCGGCCAAGGCAGACCCGAGGCGTGCGGCCAGGATCCTCGCGCTCGGCGACGGAACGCCGGACGGCATCGAGGGACGGCACGTCACCCAGGCCGCCGAAGACGGGGACCCTCTCGCCTTGGAGCTGTTCGAGCAGACCGGCCATTGGGTCGGTCAGGCACTCGCCGATCTAGCCTCGATCCTCGACCCGGCCGTGTTCGTGCTCGGCGGCGGTGTCGGAGACACCGGTGAGCTGCTCCGTCGACCGGCGGAAGCTGCGTACCACGCCCGCCTCGGCGGGGGAGAGAACCGCATCCACTCCGAGGTGGTCACCGCCACTGTCGGACCGGACGCCGGTCTCATCGGAGCCGCGGCGCTCGCCCGTCTCCTTTAGCGCGTCATCACTCTCACGCAAGGAAGACCCACCATGGGTGAGCTGCTTCTCCTCCGCCACGGCGAGACCGAGTGGAGCCTGTCAGGCCGCCACACCAGCTACACCGACCTACCGCTCACCGGCCACGGGGAGCGTCAGGCCGCTGCCCTCGCCCCCGTGTTGGCCAACCGCGACATCGCCCTCGTCCTGACCAGCCCGCTGCACCGCGCTGTACGTACCGCCCGACTGGCGGGCCTTGCCGATACCCACCCCGACTACGACCTGCACGAATGGGACTACGGCGGCTACGAGGGGATCACCACGGCGGAGATCCACCGAGACCGGCCCGACTGGAACCTGTGGATCGACGGAGTGGCCCCAGGGTCTGTTGAGCACCCGGGAGAGAGCCCTGACCAGGTCGGGGCCCGCGCGGACCGCGTGCTCGCCCACATCGACCCCTTCCTGACCGCCGAGGCCACTGGAGACGTGATCCTTGTGGCCCACGCGCACTTCCTTCGCGTCCTCACCGCCCGCCGCCTCGGCCTGCCGCCCGCGGCGGGCTCGCTGTTCGCCCTGGACACCGGCGCGCTCAGCCGGCTGGGCACCGAACACGGTCGCCCGGTGATCCGTGCCTGGAACGCCTCGGCCGCCCCGCTGCCCTCTCTCATTCCCACCCCCCACCTTGATCGGAACAACGCGCCATGACCACCAGCAGAGTTCCCGGCCGAGCGACCGCACAGGCCCCTTCCACTACCGACGGCAAGTTGGGACGCAGCGTCTTCGTCGCAGCGGTCGCCGCGCTCGGCGGCTTCCTGTTCGGCTACGACAGTGCCGTCATCAACGGTGCCGTGATCGGAATCCAGCGGCACTTTCACGTCTCCTCCGGCGAGACGGGTACGGTCGTCGCTGCGGCACTGCTCGGCTCTGCTGTGGGCGCCGCGGCGGCCGGGCGGCTCGCCGACACCTTCGGCCGCCTGCGCGTGATGCACCTGGCGGCGGCTCTCTTCGCGGTCAGCGCCATCGGCTCCGGGTTCTCAGGGGCGGTATGGGAATTGGCGGTATGGCGAATTCTGGGCGGCATCGCGATCGGGCTGTCCTCCCTCATCGGGCCCACGTACATCGCCGAGATCGCCCCGGCCGCGTACCGGGGCCGCCTCGCGTCGTTCCAGCAAGCGGCGATCGTCCTCGGCATCACGGCCTCTCAGTTGGTGAACTGGGCGATCGCGCAGGGTGCGGGAGGAAGGAGCGAGAACACATTGGGTTCGCTGGAGGCCTGGCAGTGGATGTTGTTGGCGGCCGTCGTGCCAGCGGTGCTCTACTTCGTCCTCACCTCGCGGATTCCGGAGTCGCCGCACTATCTGGTGGCTGTCGGCCGGATCGAGGACGCCAAGCGGGCAGTTATTGAGGTCGAAGGCCCGGACGCCGAGGCGGACACCCGCGTAACCGAGATCGAGAACGCTGTGCGAACCGCCCACAAGCCCCGGATGCGGGACCTGTTCGGCGGCACTTTCGGTCTTCTCCCGATCGTTTGGGCCGGTATCGGACTCGCCGTCTTCCAGCAACTCGTCGGCATCAACGTGATCTTCTACTACTCGTCTATCCTCTGGCAGTCGGTCGGCATCGACCAGTCCGGCTCGCTGCTGATCAGCCTTTCCACGTCGGTCGTCAACATCATCGGCACCATCGTGGCGATGATGTTCATCGACCGCATCGGCCGCAAGCCGCTCGCCCTGATCGGCTCTGTCGGCATGGCCGTCTCGCTGGCCCTGGCCGCCTGGGCCTTCTCGTACAAGACCGGCACGGGCACGGACATCTCCATCCCACACAGCCAGGGCCTGGTGGCATTGATCGCCGCTCACGCCTTCGTCCTGTTCTTCGCCGTCTCCTGGGGGGTGATCCTCTGGGTGGTGGTTGGCGAGATGTTCCCCTTCCGGATACGTGCCGCTGCGATGTCCGTGGCAACCGCCTTCAACTGGATTGCCAACTGGGTGGTGACGGAGAGCTTCCCGAGCATGGCGAAGTGGAACCTGTCGGCGACCTACGCCATCTACGCTGGCTGCGCAGTGCTCTCCGGGGTGTTCGTCGCCACACTCGTAAGGGAGACAAAGGGCAGGCGCCTGGAATCCGCGAATTGAGCGAGACGCCACGGCCAGCCTGCATGCTGCGGGCTGACCACCGCCGAGCTGATACGGCGCCTGGCCGCCAGCCGACTCGGCTCCGATCTGACCACCCCGGCCGCAGCCGCCAAACTCGCGCTCAAGCGCTTGTCCAAGCGATACCAGCACCTGAGCGAGGAGATCGCGGAAGCGGACGCCGAACTGCGCGCCCTGATCACCCACACCGCGCCCGGACCGCTCGCGCTACCGGGCGTCGGGACCCAAACCGCCGGGCAGTTGCTGGTCACCGCCGGGGGCAACCCCGACAGGCTCGTCTCGGAGGCGTCCTTCGCTCACCTGTGTGCGGCTGTACCCGCGCCAGCTTCCTCGGGCCGCACTGATCGCCATCGGCTCAACCTTCGACCTTATTCAACTGCGCCTTGCTGTAGTGCACGACGGCGGATAGCGCTGTGAGACTCAAATCGGCGCCCAAGCGCCGCTTCCTCAGCTCTTCGCCGAACTCGCTGGACGGCTGCAGCACGGAAACCTCCAGGACCGTCCATCCAGGTGCAAGAGGGTTGCTGCACGAAAGAGTGTGGCCCCCCTGACTGGACGGACAAGGCAAATGGCACTGTTTCCCGTTTCCTCTCCGCAGACGGGAGGCGCTACTCACGACGAGAGGGACCCGACAGGTCGGCTGCCGCCCGACCTGGCGCGAAGCGGATAACCGTGAGCTGATGGCGCAGCTCAACCGCGGACGCGACGCACCCATCCATCCAGATTGGAATGGCAGGTCGTAGCTCTCACGAAGCGCAACCCTACGCCGCGCTCCCCGGCGCACGCAGCACAGAGCTTGCGGCTCCTGTCTGTCGTGGCCAAGTACCAAGCGCTGTCGGGCCTGGTCGGTGGGAGAGTGCAGACCGGAGCTGTTGGCGGACCGGATGTAGGCAACTGGGAGACCGGCCGCAGTGAACCACGGCCACCGAAGCGGGCCGCCTACGCCCGGCTCCTGGACGGGCTGGCGGCGCGCTTCCCCTTTATCTCCAACGCGGCGGCGCCCGTGCAGGACACGGCGGTGCGCGAGACGTTCACCGGCGTCCCCGCCCCGGCGGAGACGCGGACTGTGTCCACAGGTCCGGCGTCCGAGGCTGCGGCCACGACGACGGAAGACAACACCCAGCCCAGCCCAGCCCCGCCAAGGCCGCGACTCCGGCTGCCGCGTCCCCTCCGGTGCGCGCCGTCAGGCCGTCAGCGACATCGCGGCGCCTGGGCGCGAAGAAGGCGGCCCCGGCGAACACCCCGGCAGGCGCCGACCCGCGCTTCGAGAACGGACCGTTGGCCGTCGTCGACGTCGAAGACGGCAACGTCCTCGCGTACTGCGTCGACGGTCTGGTCCTGGACGTGCCCGCCAAGTCGATCCCGGCGCTGGTCGACTGGACGCTGCAGGAGGCGAAGTTGGGGCAGCCGAAGCTGTCCGGGCCGGGGAAGGACGCCAACCTGCTGCTCGTAGTCACCGAGCCCGCGTGCGAGCGCTACGGCCTGCCCGTTGCCCTCACCGAGCAAGAGCGGCTCGCCGGGCGACTTCCCGAGGGACACAAGGTCGTAGCTACCACCAGCACCCGGTCCGCAAGCGGCAGACACCACGGCCGCCCGATGCGCGGCCCGTCACCACCCCGCTCCCGCACCACCTTCAGCAACCGCTCGAACTGCCTCATCCGCAGCCCGGTGAACGTCTCCACCCACAACGGATCAGCCCTCAACACCCCAGCCATACAAGGGAAATGCGCTGAGCGCGGCCTTCTGCAACACGCTTTAGGGCGAAGGCCGGGGCGGCGGATGCACGGGGCAGCTGCACGATCCGGTCGGCGGCGGGGGATCCGCGTATCCGAGGGCCCCCGGCGGGGGCGGGCTGCCGCGGTACAGGAAGGCGCACAACGAGGCCCAGACGGCTTGCTCTTGGTCGAGGTCGCCGGGCCGCTGAAGGCCCATCGCGTCCAGCACCCGGCTCCGGTGCAGGTCGAACGCGGAGCGGAGTCTGTCGGCGAAGACGATGCCGGCCTGCACGGCCCCGCGGTAGGCCGCCAGTGACAGGGCGAGAACTGCCAGGCAGAGCAGCACCGCCAGCCCGGCGCGGAGCGCGGTCCCCCGCCAGCCGTGCGGCTCCGGGGAGTGGGCCGGCAGGGCTGCTACGAGGGGCGTGGCGGCGATGGTGGCGACTGCGAGCCACACCGCGCACCACAGTCGGCGGCGGGAGACGGCGGCACACAGGGCTACGGTGGTCGGGACCCCGCTCACCAGGGCGGACCAGACCAGGAGCGGCTCGCCCGGATCGGAGACGCGGGCCGCTACCCAGACGACCAGGGGCAGCCCGAAGAGGCACATGTACGCGGCGAGCGTGCACAGCAGATCGACCCCGGCCTTGGCGGTGCGCATGCTGTCCGCGTACTCGGCGGGAAGGACCGGCTGGAGCCGTGGCCAGATGACCACGGGGTCCAGTCCGTAACGGATCCGTGGGTACTGTTCGGCCGCGCGGATGACGTTCCCCAGGCGGGTGGGCAGCGGCTGTACCGGAGGCTGGGGGTAGCGGAGGAACAGCTGCTGGTGGATGGTGGACCGCTGCTCCCGCAGCGCGAGTTCGGCCTCCTCCAGAGCGAGTGCCAGCCCTTCGGCCGCGCGGCTGAAACGGCTGAGACGTTCACCCCAGCGCGGGTCCTGGGTCTCGGAGTGCGGCGCGAGCTGCTCGGCGAGGACGCGGCATCGCCCGGACCATCCGGTCAACGGGTCAGCCGGTCCGCGCCGGTCCAGCAGCGCCTCCAGGGCGTCGAGTTCGCGGTCGACGGTGTCCTCGGACAGGGGCGACACGGCTGGGACGACCGACTCGGGAGCGGGGAACGCCGCCCGTTCGGCGGCGGCCGCCGCTTCGGCGTGTTCCAGCCGCAGATCCAGTTCGATCAGCCGCAGCCGCGCGCGGAGGTGGCGCGACGCGGCCCTGCGCGTCGGCCGGACGGTGGGCCCCGTCTTCGGCCAGTGACCCTGGTAGAGCCGGTCGAGAGCTTCCCCCGCGTTCTGCCACAGCAGGGACCAGAAGGTGATCACCGCGAGATAGCCGACCACGACGCCGGCCTGTACGAGGCCCGGTTGGCGTTGCCACAGCTGCACCACCCGGGCGGTTCGGTGTTCGACCAGGCCCACGGTCAGCAGGGCGCCGGTCCAGAAGACCAGGCTGGGGAAGAACACCGAGAGCAGCGCCCGCTGGTCGAAGTACGCGGTGATCTGCTTGAGGACGGTGGCGAACATCAGGGGGCGACCCGTTCCATGGAGCCATGGAAGAAGTTGCGGGTGCAGCGGGGGGCTTCCGCGCGGGACTGCGCCGCCCGCAGGAGCCGGACACTGGGCGGCGCGCACTTGCGGCACTCGTAACGCAACGACGGTACGTCGGGGGCGCCTAGTCGCTGTCGGCCCGCCGCCAGCAGCTCCAGTGGAAGCGCCTGAACCAGGGTTGCCAGGGCGATCACCCCCACAGGCGTGTCGTCCCGGAGCACGACGGCACCAGGGGCCCCGGCGTGTGCCAGCTCAAGAGCCAGGTCCAGGAGCACTGCGGGCTCCAGGCGGTCGGGGTCGGCGTCGACGGTGATGAGCGCTGTGGGGCCGGTGGCCCGGCCTGTCTCCTCAAGGGCCACAAGTGCTGTGACCGGAAGGGGAGGGTGCGGAGCGGTCCCCCGCAGCAAGGCGAAACGACGGCCGCACGTCTCCAGTGCGCGGCGCAGCTCCTCGCTGTCCGTGCCCTGCACCGCGTCCACGTACGGCTCGAGGAGATCCGGGATTTCGGGTTGCGTCATGTCAGCTCTACCGGCAGTCTCCGACGAGAATGAACGGTGCCCAGTGGTACGGGTCGGAGAACGGCCTGACCGTGTAGTCGACGGGCGACGCAAGGTGCGACCGCAGCTCCAGCAGGGGGAGTGCCCGGGCCGCTTTGGCGACGATGCGCTGTGCCGCCGACGAGGCGGAACCGGTCGCCTGCTCGATGAGCATGCGGTACGTGGCGACAGCGGCTCCCAGGTCGCCCGCGAGGACCTGCGCGTCCGCCCGGTCGAGGCGGAGCAGCAGTTCCTCCGTCCCCGTGGCCGTGGCGAGCCGCGCGTCGCAGTACGCCACCACCGCCTCGGCGGTCACGTCCGCGACGTCCAGCTGGGCCTGCTGAAGGGCGTCGGCCAGGGCCGCCGTCCCTTGCCGTCGTCGCGCTGCACGGCGGTAGAAGCCCTCCATCAGCAGACTCGTGGACAGGTCGTCCACCGGCCACAGGCTCACCAGAACGGTGGGCGCCCCGGCCTGCAACAGCGCGCGGGCGAGGCCGATCAGCTCGTCGCCGGGGCGCCGTTCGCTGCGGCCGCTGCTGCAGGCGCTCAGCACCACCAGATCGGCGTCGACGGACATCCGCATGATCTCCTCGGCGGTGAGCACGGCCTCCTCGGCGGGCTGACCGGCCTCGGGCGCCAGCATGATGCCGGAGCTGAGGGCCCGGTCGCTGTCGAACAGTCCGTGACAGGCCAGGTGCAGCACATCCGGCCCCGCGCCCTCGGCGAGGCGTTCACGCAGCACGGAGAGCTTCGCCTCCGTGCCGACCACAGCCTGTGCGCCGAAGGTCTGGGCCACCGTCGCGGCCTCGTAACGCGAGTGGGGCAGGTCCCCGCGGGAGTCGCCGAGCACGAGTGCGGAGGACCACCGGTCGTGGCCCTTTCGGGCGGCGCCGCGTCGCTCCCTGGCTTCCCCGCAGCGCTGCAGCACGGAAGCGCTCGGGGTGTAGCACGAGGGGTGCCTGCGCAGCAGGGGAACACCGTCGACCGGAATGGCGTGCAGGGGGATGCCGTGCAGGATGCTGTGCGGCACGAGCAACAGGATGTCTTCCGGGCGGGCGTACCGCAGGATCGGCTCTACCAGGGGGGAGAGGCGCTTGAGGACGTCTGCAGCGACGGGGCGCGCTGCTCCCGCGCTAGGCTCGACCGTGAGCGCGTCGGTCAGTTCACGCAGTTCCGGCACTGTGATCTCCGCGACTTCACCACCGAGGAAGTGGTTGTCGGACCGCAGGAAGAGGACCGCGACGGCTCCGCGGATGACGAGGTACTCGACCAACAGGACGCGCTCTCCGCCCAGGCGCCGCAGGTGGCCTACGACCTCCTCCAGCCGCAGAACCCGGCCTGTTGCGGCTTCGTGCGTCACCACTACGGCGTCTTCGTAACGGCGCTCCAGCCGCAGAACCGCGGCCTCCGATTCCTCGAGCGCACGAGCGATCGCATCCGTTGTCACCGCCGCTTCCCTCTCGCGTCCCGCTCCCGCGGTGCGGCCGTCGGAGAAACGGCCGTCGAGATCGGCGTAGGCACGCAGCAGCTCCACCTCCGCGACCGGGTCGGCGGCGGAGGTGAGCCGCCGGAGGACGGTTGTGCGGGCGCGTGCCCGGTCGAGGTGCTTCCGCTGACGTTCGGACTGGTCGTCGACCGTCACCCGGCCGGATTCCAACTGGTCGACGAACGCCCTCGCCTTGGACTGTTCCAGGAGTGCGAAGACGGCCCCTGCGTCGCCGACTCCGAGGGCTGACAAGAGTGCCTCCTCGTACAGATCGAGATGCTGGCCCTGCCAGGGGATACGTGCTTCAAGCGTCCGCAGGCTCTTGCGGATGGTCTCCACGAGGGCGAGCGCCGTGCGGAACTCGACGAGCGCCGCGGCGTGATCGCCCGTTGCCGCAAGGGCTTGTCCCAGCACGGTGTGCCACTGCTGCCGCTGCCCTGGGGCGACGTCCTCCGTGAGCTGCGTTGCCTGCATCAGTTCCAGCGCCTCGGCCGGCTCGTTCCGGCGAATGAGGATCGACGCCAGATTCACCCGTATCACCGAGCGTTCGTAGCCGAACGCCTCCGGCAGCTGCGCCAGTGCGGCGCGAGCCACCGTCTCCGCTTCGCTGAGACGTTCGGCCCGCAACAGTGTGGTCACCTTGAGGTTCGTCTGCCGGGCCCATGGACGCGTGGGCGTCGGCAGGTCAGGCAGGGAGTCCAGGAGCTCCAGCGCCTCGTCGGTCCGCCCCGCGTCGCGCAGGAACGTGGCTTTCCGGAACTGTGAGTTGATCGCCTGCGCGGGGTCGTTGTGCTGGAACGACGGGGTCTTCTCCAGGGCTTCGGCGGTATTGCCGAGCCGCGCGTCGGCGTCCGCGCGCAAGGAGTGCACCATGTCAAGCAGGCCAGCCAGTGCCGCAGTGCCCAGTTGAAGATGCTCAAGCGGAAGAGACCCGGACCAACGCCCCTCCTTGCCGTCTTCATCGGCTATGCGCTCCAATCGGACGTCGTCGGTCTGAAAGGGTGACAGACCGATGAGCGGTGCCTGACGCTCGACCTCCGTCAGCAGGTCCAGCGCCTCCTGAACCCGGTACAAGCGGATCAGGTAGTCGGCCTGCAGGGCATCGGTGAACGCTTCGAGAAGCGGCAGTCGCAGACCGTCCAGCTGGCCACGCACTCGCCTGAGCCTGGCGATGCCGTCGCCCCACCGACGTGCTGGGCCCATCTTCAGATAGGACTCACGAATGTCCTCGAAGGGAGCCTCCAGCCCGGGACAGGCTGCCAGGACGAGGCGCGCCGTCTCCGGGTCGCCAAAGGTGTTGTCCAGCAGCGTGTCCCGCGCCAGAGGGATCCACATCGCACGTTCGAGCAGCCAGCCGAGTGACTGCTGGGCCCGCTCCCGGTGCTCTCCCGGAAGAAGTGCCGCCTGCGCCAGATCCGTCAGAGCGTCCCACACTCGTGCGAGGGTGAACTGGTCGTTCACGCCCTCTTCCGCGGTGTCCTCCTCGTCGCTTCGCGTGACCAGGGCGATGCCACGCCACAGCAGGGCCCATGCGTCACCGGGCACCCGATCGAGGACTTGGGTCAAGGTGGCCACGGACCGTGCCGGCGCGCCGGATTCGCACTGGGCGTGGCCCAGCGCACGCAGTGCGCCGATGTGGTCGGGAAAGCGCTCGACGATTCTTTGCAGCATCTCCCGGGCGCGCCAGGGTGAGTGCTGCCGGTCGGCGAGGTCGGCGAGCCGGTCTAGGTGTGCCACGGCCTCGTCGATCCGGCCTGCCTCCACCAGGATGTCGCACAGAGTCAGTCGGGTCTGGTCCTTGTCGTCCCCGGCGGCGACGGCCTTCCCGTATTCGTCGGCGGCCTCCTGCACGCCGCCCAGCTCACGCAGGGCATCCCCCAGGATGCGGTGGACGGCCTGGGTGGTCGGCGGGTCGGCTGAGGGAAGTATGGCCCGGCCGTCCGCCAGCAGGCGGTCCACGGCCCCTGTCTCCTTCAGGCTGAGCAGGCGTTTCAGAGCAGCGAAGTCCGCGAGATCCCGGGGCGGCATGTCCCGCTCATAGCGAGCCGGAGTGGTCGGTCGGGGAGATACGGCCAGTTGTTCCGAAGAGCTGTCCACCGCCTCCAGGACATGGTCGAAGTCGGCGATGGCGGCGGTGTGGTCGCCCATCACCTGGTGCAGCTGACCTCGGGTGAACCGGTACAACAAGTTGGCCGGTACCAGTTCGATCGCCTTGTTCTCCGAGTCCAGAGCTTCCTGAAACCGCCCCAGTTCGATGAGACAGAGGGCTTGGTTGTGGTGCAGGCCCGGCCATTGCGGGTTGAGGTGGATGGCGAGCGGAAAGACCTCGGTCGCTGCTTCGTGCTCCTTCTCGCGGGCCAGCGACAGCGCAAGGAGCGCCGCTGCCGTGGCGTTGTCCGGCGACAGTGGTAACAGCGCTCGGCTGACCTCGATGCAGCCTTTGTACTGCTCTTCCTCGTAATAGAGCCAGACGACAGCGTGTGTCAGAAGGTCCAGGACGTAGTCCGGGTGCAGCGGGTCCAGTTGTGCCCCGTGGCCCGTCTCCGGCGGTGCTGCGGACACCTGGTCCAGAGCCTTGGGCAACGCGGTCGCATGGTGCATCGCGGCTGTGCTGTCGCCGGTGCGCATGTGCGCTGCCAGCAGCATGGCGGATGCGTTCAGCATGCCGATCGCCGAGCCGTAGCGGCGGGCGAATCCCCACCACTCCCTAGCTGCCGGCAGGGGCGGGTCGTAGCCCAGCTGCTGGTGAGCGGACCACAGCCTGAAGGCGAAGTGGCCGTACCAGGCGAACGCAGCCCGGTCGCCGTCCTCGAGCCGGGCCTTGGCGAGGTCCAGACCCTGTTGTAGCAGCCTCATGAGGGGATCGTGCCGCCCCTGGACCCGGGCGGTCTCCAGTTCTCGGTTCAGCGCCCGCGCCTGCTCGCCGAACCCGTCCGTTCCCTGCGCCATCGCCCCACCCCGTTCCCGACTGTAGCCGCCGGGGGATCGACGGGCAGGCTCACTCAGGGGCGCACTGACAGGCGCTGGGGGCGCACGCGAGGGGATCACTACCGGCTGGGATAGGAGCCGTGGGTGACGGCCCGCATCCGCGTGTCCCGAAGCGGCCCGGGCAGACCCCGGACCCGGCCATTGGCCGTTCTTGCGGACCAGGCCGGCTCCTCCCGCATCACTGCGGCGACCTGCGGCGGCCCGGCAGCGTCCAGGCGGCGGAAGACCTTCCGGCCCCGGTGATCGAGCCCCGTGACACTCAGGCCTTGGCGAATCCATGAAACCAACCGTCCCGTCGGCCGGCATCAACGCGCTACGGCCCCGGAACTACAGCTGCCGTGACAGAGCCGTTCGATTGAGACCCGATCTGCACCCGATCCGTTTGTGCTCGGTCTCTGCATGATGAGCCCGCTTGGGGCAAGCAGCGCTTGTCAGAAGGAGGCACGAGCGACCGCGTATGAATGGGGTGATGAGTGGGTGACGGCGGGTGTCTAGCGTTCGCGGGCATGGACACCGCCGATCGGGTGATGGTCGCGCTGGGGGATCCCGGGGCAAGGGGAGCGCTGCTGGATTCCGCGGCGCTGCTGGGAGTCGCGCGGACTTGCTATGAGGTGGAACCCGCCTGGGTGGTGGGGGGTGTGACTGCCGTGTTCGAGCGGTTCGATCTGGCCGTCCCGGTCGACGGACCGGTGACGGTCTTGGCACGGTGGGCGCAGGCCGTCGACCCGGTGCCGGGCGAGGCCAGCGCCACCCTAACCGGGCTGGCCGCGCCGGTGGCGGGGGCCGACGCCGTGTGGGCCGGGAGCGTGGTGCTCCGGCTCGCGGCCGGTGAGGGGATCGTCGAGGCAGCCACCGTGACGGCCGGCGCTTCGCGGACCGAGGGCGACTATCCGCTGGACCTGCGGCTGGCGTTCAGCGCCCCGCCCGTGACCGGGGCCGACACCCCGCCGATCACACTGCCTGTGGTCGTGGCCTTTCTCGTTGCCGAGGCCGACGAGGGGCCGCGCTCGCTGCTTCGGCGCGGGGCGGCCGCCCGCCGGGCCGCCGCCGGGTACTCGGTGCCGCCCCCGCCGCAGGCGAGCCCGCCGCGGCTTCGGCGCAGCTGCGTGTGCTGGCTCCTTCAGGCCGCCACGTTCGACGACGACGGCTGGCCGGGCGGCGGTGCGGGGCCTCCCGATCAGCGCAGAGCCGACCGGCTCGCCGCCGCCCGCGCGTGGCTGGGGGACCAGGGCATCGCCGTCGTGACGACCGACTGACCGTGGACCGACCGATCCAGGAGGACGTGTGGCCAACCTTGTTGAGGCGGCGTACCCGTACGTCTCCGTCACCATCGACACCAGCGGGCTGCGGCCCGTCGGCCAGCGCGCGCCCGGGGTGGTCGCGGTGGTCGGGAACGCGAGCGGCAAAGCCAAGGCCCCCGCGAACACCCCGGTGGCCGTCACCGACCACGCCTCGGTGATGGGGAACTTCGCCGACGGGACCACTGCCAACACCCTCACCGACAGCCTCGATCTGGTGCTCGCCCAGGACCCGAGGCCGAGCCGGATCTACGGGGTCCGCACTGACATCATTGAATATCACGTAGGCCATACGTATGTTTCTCTCGTGGAGGATTTTCCGGCGTGGCTGAAAGCCGCGCGTGCGTCGCGCGGTTGGTCACAACGAGATCTGGCGCTGCGCGTGAGCGTGGGACAGCAGACTGTCAGTAGTTGGGAGCGAGGGCGGACAGTTCCTGACCCTGACCTTCTTCAGCTCGTGCAGAGGACTGTCGGAGCCGCGCCGGGTAAGTCGTCGGTAACAGCGACTGCTGTGGGGTTGCCCCGTCTGTCAGGTCTGCCGTTCAAGATCCTTGACGAATACGTCTTCGAGGCCTTCTGCGCGGAGCTTGCTTCAGAGGTGTTCCCCGGCGCGCAGGTGCAGCGGTTCGGCGGCCGGGGTGAGGAGCAGCACGGGATCGACGTGCGCGTGGTGACACAAACCGGTGAACGCATCGGCATCCAGGCCAAGCGCTATGACAAATACCATCCCGCCACGTTCCTAGCCGCAGTTGACGCGCTGGACATGGCCGAGGCGCGGGTGGACCGGTGTTTGCTGTGGGTGACCGCTACCGTAACGGTCCGGGTGCGCCAAGAGGTCGACAAGCAACCGGACTGGGAGCTGTGGGACGCCGAGGATCTGGCACGCGAGGTGGCCGGACTCGACAAGGACGTGGCGGTCCGCCTTGTCGACAGGTACTTTCCGGGACTTCGTGAGCCGTTTCTTGGGGTCAGCGCTCCCACCCCGTGGGAGACACCCGATGAGGCCTTTGACCAGTTCCGGCAGGGGGACCGGTACTCGCACCGCTGGACGCTCGTGGGACGTGCCGACGAGCTCGAGAGACTCGCCGACTTCGTCAGCGACGACACGGCCGACGCATCGATGCTGGGTTTGCTCATCGGTGCCGCAGGCGCCGGTAAGAGCCGCCTGCTGAAGGCCATGTGTCAGCGACTGGAAGAGAACACGCCGGCGTTCGCCGTCAGGGTGGCTCCCCGGGAGATGCCCTCGCCGGAGGCATTCGAGCTGCTACCCGCCACTGGCGACCTTCTCGTGGTCATCGACGATGCGCAGGAGTACGGTGCGGGGCTGCGCTCCTTCATCAGCCACGTGCGACGTCAACGGCCCGAGGCGAAGATCCTCATGGCCACCCGCCCCTATGGCCTGCCTGCGGTCCGTGATGCTCTGCGCGGCCTGGGCATGGACCCGACGACCGTCCCGACTTGGTCGTTGAAGGAGCTCTCAACCAGCGAGGCCACAGCACTTGCCGCCGAGGCTCTGGGCCCCGGCAAGCAGCAGCTCGCCTCCCGCCTGGCCCATGCAGCCAAGGACTGCCCGCTGCTTCTGATCGCCGGCGCCGTACAGATTCGAGAAGGCCGCCTGACCACAACGGTGTTGCAGACGGACGGCCAGATCCGCCAGCAGCTCGCCGACGCTTTCCTGCGTGCGGCAATTCCCGACCACGGAGCGGACAGTGATCGCCTCAGAGAAGTCCTGAACGCGATCTGTCTCCTCCAGCCATTCAGGGAGAACGTCCCCGTATACCAGCAGGCTCTGGCAGAGCTCACAGGCCGGCCCTTCTATGAACTGGTGCCCCGCATCAGAGCCCTGGAGGAGTCGGGCGTACTGCTGCGACGCGGATCCTCGCTGCGTGTTGTGCCCGACCTGCTGGGCGACGTCGTCCTGGCTGACGCCGCCCTACTGCCGGCGTCAGCCGCATCGAGCGGCTATCTCGAGCGCGCTCACTCCGTGCTCCAGGCGGATGAGCCGCTCTTGCACGCTCTGGTCAACACCAGCCGCGTGGAGTGGCAGTGGAGCCAGAACACCTCCAACGCCGTCGTGCTTGCCGAGCCCTTGTGGGCCGAGGTCGCACACGTCATCCGGGAGGCAGTACCGCAGCAGCAGGTGGCTCACCTGCCCTTCCTGCGCCAGATCGGTGTCTTCCAGCCGGCCCGTACTCTCGGCCTCGTGCGATGGCTGTACGAGCACCAGACCGACCCTGCAGTGCGCCGGGCCCTTCCCTCGGTACTTGATGCCGTCGCCCACGACCTGCGGCACATCGACGAGGCCTGCGATCTGCTGTGGGAACTAGGCAGGGACGATCCGCGCACGCTGAATGCGCACCCCGACCACGCCTTGCGGATTCTCACCCAACTGGCCGCCTACGAGCTGGGCAAGCCGTTCGCTTACCAACAGGCCGTCATCCGCGGCGTCAGGCGGTGGGCTGCGGCAGACGCCCCGTCCGCACACCCGGCCATGCCCCTTGCCCTCCTCGACCCCGTCTTCGCCGCCGAAGCAGAAAGCACGACCCAGCAGGGGTGGACGCTGACGATTCAGCGTGCCCGCATATCTATAGAGCAGGTCCAAGTCGTCCGCCGCCAAGCACTCGATGTGCTGTTTGCGGAGTATGCCCAGCAAGACCAGCGCCGCTCGACGCGAGCCGCCGTCTGCTTTGAAGCAGCCCTGCGCAGCACCCAACAGGCTGGTGACACACACGTCACCAGCCTGTTGCAGGAGCTGCGCGACCACACACGCCAAATCGCACCGAGTCCCTTGGCCGCGCTCGGCATTCGGCGCGCAGTGGACTGGAACCTCACCTACGGCTGCGATGATAATCGGCAGGCAGCGGGGGAAGTTCTCGATGCCCTGCCCGCCTCGATGGCCCATGACTTGGCCATCGCACTTCACACCAGCTGGTGGACCCCTATGCGTAGCCTCCGTGAAGGTGAGGATCACCAGGCGGCCGCCTCTGCATGGGACGCTCAGCTACGCAATACCGCGGAAGCAACCCGAGCCCAGCAGCCGCGCGAGGTCTGGGACCAGATGCAGGCCCTTCTCGCCGACGGATACGCCATCTTCGGGTACGCGCCCGAGCACGCCCACCCCTTCTTGGGCCACCTTTTCGCAGTTCGCCCGGAATTGGCCGAGCTGATCTGCGCCGACGCAGCCCGCTGCAGTGAGCAGGTGCAGCAGGCAGTGGTGCCGGCAGCAGTCAACGCACTGCTGCGTCTGACCCCTGAAGTGGGGATCGAACGAGGCAAGGAACTCATCGCCTACGGCCAGGCGTCGCTGAAACGCGCGGTGGCCATGGCACTCGCAGACCGGCAGTCGGTCCATCGGTTGCCCACGGCGACGTTGGCCAGCCTGGGCCAGATCCTTGCCAGCGACCGCGATCCCGTCGTGCGGCGCCTGACCATCCAAGCAGCCGGTGCCCTGTCCGCGGCTGACCGCGCAGCGGCCCTGGAGCTGGTGGCTGCCGTGCCCCTGGCGGGGGACGCCGGCGTTGCACAGGAGGTTGCCCGGGCGGTCACAGTCTATGAATGGCTGTCGTGGACCGATCTGTCACGCGCGCAGAAAACCTCGCTACTCGACCAGCTCCTGACCGTCGAAAGGCTGGACAGCTACGAGATCCACAAGTTGTTGTCAATCGTCTCCGCGACCCATGGTGACGATGTCCTGAGCCTACTAACGGCCCGGGTCGAGCACTGGGAACAAAAGCTAGAACATAACCCCCGATATGACCCTCTCCCGTACCAGTGGCTCGTCCCGCTGCGCTTGTCAGAAGCCCCTCACCGTATGACTCACCTGCGGCGAATCCTCCTCTGGACGGCAGCGGCAGAGCCCGGATCCCGCATTGCCTCGCGCCGGGAGCACCACGCCCCGGATCTGTTCCGTGCGACAGCCCAGCACGTCGACCACGAAGCGCAGGCGCTGCTCGCCGACGCCCTGCGCGCAGGATCGCCCCAGCAACGCCGGGCGGCCGCGGTCCTGCTCGGGGCGGTCGACAGCGACCTCATCTGGACGGTCCCAACGTTCGTGGGCGAAGTACTCCACGCAGCAGCAGCACACTCGCAGGAGTTGCTGCAGGTCGTCGGCGCCAGTTTGCACAGTGCAGCCAGCGCAGGGGACCTGGTCACAGCCCCGGGTACGCCATACCCCGAGGACAGCGAGATCAGAGACAACGCCGTACGCGTCATAGCCACCCTTGAGCAGGGGTCGCTTGAGGACCGCTTCTACTGCTCTTTGAAGGAATCAGCCGAACGCAGGATCGAGTGGTCCGTACGGGAAGACACCGAACCCGACCATCGCGCCTGGTGACGGACTGGCCAGGGATGTGGTCAGGCGATAGAGAAAGAGAAGAAGAAGTCGGCGAACTCGACGTCGGTGAAAGCGATGTGGACCCCGTGGGCGCGTCGGCCGCCGTGGCGGAAGTAGGCATGTCCCAGCGCGCGGGCCAGGATCACCAACTGCTGGGGCTCGCCCGCGCCCGTGTCTCGGGCGGCGAACAGGTACTGGTGATGCACCGCACCCGTGGGGCGTCCGAGGATGCCGCCGGCGCAGCGAATCCGAACCGCGCCCGGCTGTGGAAGACGAAGCCCTCCGCTTACGTCGCACGACGCCCCCTCGGAGGGCTCAAGACGAAGGACATCTTCAGATGCCTCAAGCGCTTCGTTGCGCGAGAGGTCTACCACCATCTCACCAGCGCCTTCAGTAGCGCACCATCGACATCTACAGCCGCTTGACGATCTGTAGGAGTCGACCGTTCACCTGCGGTGACGCCCCGCAGCGGTGAAAATCGGTACAGGGGCTGTCCGCCGACGCCGCTTGATGTTTGGGCTGTGAGCCCGCATAGGAGTCTGGTGAGGGAGCCGTCCGGGGGGGCCGCACACTGTCGCCTTGAGCACGCCGATCAGCTTCTCCGTTACCCCTTTGGCTTCCCGGGCAGCCCCTGCCTGCACCAGCACAACAAGGGGGTACGTCATGGAGGAGTTGAGAGAAGACCACGACGACGGCACCGTCGCCAGGGTCGCGGCGATCGACATCGCGAAGGCGTCCGGGATGGTCTGCCTGCGCGTCCCGCACGACACCATCGAGGGCCGTCGCGTTCAGAAGGTCTGGACTGTCGCCTCGACTACGAACACGATCCTCGAACTCGGTGACCGGCTGCTCTGCCAGGGCGTCGAGCGGGTGGTCATGGAAGCCACGGGCTCGTACTGGCGCCCGTTCTTCTACCTGTTGGAGGCTCGCGGCCTGGACTGCTGGCTGGCCAAGCTTGCCGAACGCGGCATGGTCCGCGCCTCGTTCGTCCCGCCGAAGCCGGTGAGGCAGCTGCGGGACTACACCCGAACCCGCACCGTGTTCGTCCAGGAACGCACCCGGCACAAGCACCGCGTGGACAAGGCTCTGCAGGACGCACAGATCAAACTGTCCGACGTCGTCTCGGACCTGTTCGGCATGTCTGGGCGAGCCATGCTCGATGCCCTGGTCGCCGGAGAACGCAATCCGCGCACCCTGGCCGACCTCGCCAAAAGCAACTTGGTCAAGAAGAAGCCGGCCCTCATCGAAGCCCCTGACCGGCAGTTCGAAGACCACCACGCCCGGCTCCTGAGGCTGCTGCTGGGCACCGGCGACCACCTCACCGCACAGTTAGGCGAACTCGATCGGCTGATCGCCCGGACGCTGGAGGAGATCGCCACCCCGCCAGACCGCTCGGGCACCGGGAGCGAGCCCGCCACGACAGTCAGTCCACGGGTTCTGGCTGAGAGGCTGGACGCCGTCCCCGGGACCGGACCGGCCACCGCACAGATCATCCTCGCCGAGATCGGCGCGGACTTGAGCGGTTCCCCACGCCCGAACACCTCGTCTCCTGGGCAAAGTTGTGCCCCCGAACCATCCAGTCCGGCGCGAAGAACAGACGGGTCCGGCCGGGCGGGGCAACCCCTGGCTCAAGGGCGCCCTCGGCGAGGCCGCCAACTCCGCCGCCCGCACCGACACCTTCCTCGGCGCCCGCTACCGCCGCATCGTCAAACGCCGCGGCCACGCCAAAGCCCTGGTCGCCGTCGCCCGCTCGATACTCGTCATCGCCTGGCACCTGATCAACGACCCAGACGCCTCCTACCAGGAGCTCGGCGCCGACTGGCCCCGACGCCACCTCGACCCCGCCCGCAAGACCCGCGTCCGCCAGCTCCAGGCCCTCGGCCACCAAGCCGTCATCACCCCGGCATCAGCCTGACCGGCCCGTCTCACCGTCATCCGGTCCGCTCGCGGCCCGGATGCTGCCGCCTGCCCTCCTGAACATCGATTTTCCGATCAGCTGCAGAGTCAAGCTGAGCGAGGCTCCACAGCTTTAGGATCGTGTGCATGAGCGATGTCTATCCGTTCTTGGCGGTCAGCGACGTTGACGCCGCAGTCGTGTTCTACGCGCAGGCGTTTGGCGCCATCGAGGATGGCGAGCGAGTGCGTGCTCCTGACGGACCGCAAGTGGCAGTCCTCTCAATCGCAGGTCATCGCCTCGGCGTGGCGACCGAGGCGCCCGAACTCGGCACGCCGAGTCCGCAGACGCTGGGTGCGACGACGGTGCGGATCTCCCTCGACGTCGATGATCCCGACGCGGTTGCCGCACGGGCAGTCGCGGCCGGCGCGCGCGAGATGTTCGCGGTCGCTGACCAGCCGTACGGGATGCGCCAAGGCCGCGTGGTCGACCCGTTCGGCCACCACTGGCTCATCGGCCGCCACCTCTGAGCGCCCGTGAAACAAGATCGCAGAGCAGTTGGGGGCAGAACCGGCAAAATGACCTGCCAGGCCAGAATCTCTCGGTAGCAACAGCGGTGTCGACCTGCCGTACTAGGAGGTTGTGATGCCGTTGTACGCGCCTGTTCCTGCCGCTGTCACCCGCGCTGAAGAAACCCGCTGCTCCTGCGTGGCCTGTCGCTTCGGCCACGGTGCCCGGCATCCAGTGCGGCCGCGTCGCTACTCCTCGGACACCACCGACAAGGAATGACAGGTCATCGAGGCGGTGATGCCCTGGCCCACATGGCTGGACGGCAACGGCGGGCGCCCAGAGAAGCACTGCCGACGGCAGGTCCAATTTTCCGAACGAGAGGGTGACCGTATCGGTCCTGAACAGGAGAGACGCGTCACGTAGGTGTCCGGGACGTCATCTCACTCGCGGGAGGCGGACGCGGTTGGGTGACCTGTTCAACCTCGTCTACGACCCAGCGTTTTTGGTCGACGCGTGGGAACGCGGGGCCACCAACACCAGGGCGAGGACCCCAGGGATCGACCGGGCCACGGTGGCCATGATCGAGACCTGGATCGGGGCCGAGGCCCTGGACCACCCGGTCGGCGATTCGTGGCTTCCCGGCCTAAGGAGGCCTTTCCAACCTGCTGCAAGGCGTACCGCGGTCGCAGCGAGCGCGGTGCTCGACTGATTCATGCACCTTCGGTATCCAGCCGCTCCGCGGACTGGAGCAGGTACTCGGGCAGTTTTGAACTGGCCGCCAACACCTCGATGCCGATGAGGAGGCCCTGCTCGTCGAAGTCGAGGTTGATCACGGCGTTACTGATCTCGGCTCGGCAGGGTGATTTTTGCTGAACTTCCTGAGGTGGGTGTGGTGCCGGCGGTAGTCCGTGGTGCATGAGGTATGTGGATGGGGGCGGGCTGACGCCGGTAGCACGGTGGCGCCGGGAAGCGGTGCGGATGCTGGCGGCGGAGTTGTTCGCTCAGCAGGTCAAACCACCCGAGGTCGCCCGGCGGCTGCGCGTGAGTGTGAAGTTCGCTCACCGGTGGCGGCAGTTGTGGCGTCAGGGCGGTGCCGACGCGCTGCTTTCGCGAGGGCCGGGCGGAAGCCGTTGTCGCCTGGCGCCGCGCTGTCTGGAGAAGCTCGCCGGGTATCTCGAGCAGGGGCCGCCGCGCACGGCTGGACGGAGGACCAGGTGTGGACGGCCGGGAGGATGGCGACGCTGATCGGCAGGAAGTTCCTCGTCAATTACATCGTCTCGTGCGCGACGAGCAGGCCGTGACCGCCTGGAAGGAGGAGACCTGGGCGGAGGTAAAGGAACCCGGGCGGCCTGCGGGGGCTACATCTGCTTCGAGGATGAGGCGGGCTTCACCCGACGGCCGTCCAAAGGACGCACCTGGGGCCGGCGAGGGGTCACCCCGGTCGTAACCGCCAGCGGACGGCGCTCGGGACGCCTGTCGGTGGCTGGGCTGATCGCCTGGCGCCCGGGCTCCCGCACCCGGCTGTGCCACCGCTCACCCACCCCGTGGGCAAGGCACGCGACGCAGCATGAGCGAGCGCGACTACGTTGCCCTCCTGGACGGCGTCCACCAGCTGGTCAAGGCGCCCATCGTGTTGGTGTGGGACCGACTCAACACCCACGTCTCCAAGGCGATGCAGTAGCGGATTGCCGAACGCGAGTGGCTGACGGTGTTCCTGCTGCCGGCCTACTCGCCACAGCTCAACCCGGTCGAGGGGGCTTGGGCACACATCAAACGCAGCCTCGCCAAACCTCGCTGTCGTCGCCCTCGACCGCCTCGAGACGTTCGTACGCAATCGGCTCAAACGCCTCCAGTACCGACCCAGCGTCCTCGACGGGTTCATAGCCGGAACCGACCTGCCCCAGGACACCCCAACATCACCCTGACGAGCCGAGATCACTAACGCCCACTGGATCGCAGGGACACATGCGCGCGGACTTCACGCGGGCCTGCGATTCGCTGAGGTATACGTATGCTGCGTCCACAGTCTTGTCGTAGGTGACTCTCACGTCTGTCACGGTGAGCGGGCTCCCTCACTGTCGTTGATGGCGGTGCTGTCCTTGTCCATGCCTCCAGCCGAGGCAACCTCATCTCGCCGTAGGCACCGAGGGAGGCGGCCGCCTCCTGGATCCGGGCCCCGCCCGAGTCGTTGATGCCGATGACCGGGCAGCCGGTCTTCAGGGCGAAGTCAATGACATTGACGACCTTATGGCCGTAGACCTCGCCGAGCGCGCCGCCGGGCGAGTTTGGCCAGCTCGACGAACGAGCCCTCGTCGAGAAGCAGCTCGCCGCGCTAACGGGCCGTCAACTTGCCCTCGGTGTGCCGCTTTCCGGTGGTGTGTGCCGAGCTGGCGTGCATGGCCTCCTCGATACGGCGCTGAAGATCCGCGAGCTTCCCCGCAGTCGTGTGAATGTCGATCTCTTCCGGTTCGGCGGAGGCGGTACTCACCGAATGATTCCCTTCGGAACGGTACGGCCGGCGGACCGGTCCGCCACGGGTGTCGGAGGAGGGACCGCGGTGATCCGCCGGGTGAACGGGCATCGCCGCCGTCTGTCCATGGGGATGATCGGCCTGTTGGCGTGTTTCGCAAGGCCTCCTGCGTGGCCCTGACCAGGAGGGAGTCGAATGTCAGAGAAAGATTCGAATCTTTTCTTGACAATCGACAATGGCTGGAGCACCCTCTGAGCGACACGTGGTGAGGCGCACAACCAGTCCACCAAGTCGGCCTGCACAGAAAGGAGTTCTGGACAGGTCGCACGGGCGGCGTCGTGATGCCTTCGGACTCAGGAGGTGGGGCTGTTCGGTGCGGGGATGGCCGCTCGCCCGGGGCACGTCCGAGCCGTGGTTGGCGCGACCCGGTTATGCGCGCGACCGCAGCGCGCTTTGCAGAGCAGCCAAGAAGTTCCGGAATTTGGAATTCCCGAAAGCTGAGTCGCAGCGGCCGAGACGCAGGCACGTTCTGGATGCGTGGTCAGAGCGCGCGCGGCTACGGCCATACCCTATCGCCTGCCCCTACGTAGTGGCCGGTGACTCCTCCTGAGCAAGGACTGCGTACTTTGCAAGCGAGCCCGTGGTCGAGCCCGCAGTGACCCGGTGTCCGTTTCTGGCGACGCCCGCGGAGGCACTGTATTGGCGAAATCCGTCTTCCGCGCTGGACTTCTCGCCGGTCTGCTACTCCTGTCCCGTAAAAGTGTTCTGTAAAAGCCGGGACTTCACTACATTCCAGTACTAGCCCAAGGTTTCAGATGCACGAGTATTTCACTCAAGCCGATCCCTTTCCGGTGTCTTTCTCGCCGGATGATGGAAAGACGCTGCAACGTGGCGCAGATCTTGTAAAGGCTGTACACCGAGCGGAATTCGTTTTTGTCGTCGTCAACGGAGTTCCTTTCGTTTTCGGTATTGCGGCGGCCTTCACGGATATCTTCTCGACTCATGTGTACGGGCAGTTCACCCTGGGCTTGCTGTGGGGAATTACGCAGTGCGTTCTCTTCGTCGCCACGGCTTTGCGATATGAGAGTCGCTGCACTCGGTCATGTGACCCCATAGAGCAATCAATCGACGAGTCGGGGCGGTAATTCGGTGACTGTGCATGCGTTGAGTGCGGGTGCAATCGACTCGCTGGGTGCGAATGCCAGAGGCCCCGTGATCATGGCCTATCTGGGTTTCATCGCAGTGTCACTCCTGTGGCTTCTCATGAATGCCGCGAATGAAAAGGAGAGCCCGGAGAGCTTCTATGTCGCCGGACGGTCGCTCTCACCGTCTCTTAACGGGTTCGCCATCGCCGGAGAAAACATCTCGGTCCTCACTCTGTTGGGGATCTCCGGGAATGTCACCCTGTTCGGCTATGACGCGTTCTCCGTCGCCATCGACACTCTGCTGGCGATCGGAGTGCTGCTGTTCCTTGCACAAAGGATGCGCAACAGTGGTCGTTACACTCTTGGAGACCTTTTTTCGTTGCGGGCGGCAGGGCCGGAGTCGCGTACCGCGGGGAACCTCGTGACGCTGGCCATCACGATCCCTCTTCTCATGGTCCAACTGCATGCGGCCGGCGTCAGCACGGCACTCCTGGTCGGTCTGTCGAGCACGCAGTCCCAGATAGCGTGCACCGTGCTGATGGGCGTCTTTGTTACGGGCGTAGCCTCCCTGGGAGGCTTGAGGGGCATGAGCCTCATGCACATCGTGAAGGTGGTCTTCGCCTTTACGGTACTCATCGTGATCGCGTTTCTCAGCCTCAAGAGCTTCGGGTGGGATCCCGGACGGCTGCTCTCGGCCGCAGTGGAGAAAAGCGCGACACCGGACAAATACCTGAGCCCGGGATCCTGGAAGTACTCAAAGGCTTTTGCACTCGATCCCGTAAACGTCATCAGCAACCACGCGGTCCTCATTCTTGGCACGGCGATGCTGCCTCACCTGATTCTGCGAGTTAACGCGTCGCGGAATGGACGCTCGGCGCGGCGTTCCGTGACCATCGCCACGGTTCCGCTCGGCGTGTTCGTTCTTCTCCTCATTACGGTAGGCTTTGCGGCGGCGGCTGTCGTGGGCGGCAAGACCACGGGTATGGTCGACCTCTTCGGGCCGTCGTTCCTGGTCTCGCTGGCATCGGGTGTGGTCTCCAACGGTTCCGCGGCGAGCATCGCACTTGTCACAGGCGTTGCGTGTGCCGTCTTCCTGGCTGTCCTCACCACCGTGGCCAGCATGACGTTTGCGGCTGCGGTCTCACTGGTGCGCGATGTGCATATGTGGAGCAAATACCGCAGCGACCCCGGCACGGAAGTGCGAGTTGTGCGCGTGGTCGCCGTGGCGGTGGGCACCGTCAGTGTCTTGCTGACGGCGGCCACACACAAGTATCCGCTCGAGTTTCTGTACTCTTTTTCGTTGTGCGTTTCCGCGTCGTGCATTTTTCCCGCGCTGATGTACTCGTTTTTCTGGAGCGGATTCAACCGCAGAGGACTGTTGTGGTCGGTTTATGGAGGGCTACTGCTCTGTGTGATTCTCACGGTGTTCTCGCCTATCGTCTCCGGGATGCCCTTCGCGCTATTTCCGGAAGCGCATTTCGACTGGTATCCGCTGCAGAGTCCGGCGTCGGTTTCCATACCGGCAGCGTTCCTCCTGGGATGGCTCGGCAGCAGGGGATCGATGAGAAGTCCAAAGCCCGACTTCCGATACATTGAATACAAAACTCTTACCGGGAAAGAGATCGGAATGCGGGCCGATAGCTGATCCGGCGCCGACCATGAGGGCCTGCCGCCCGTCGATGGCGTCACAAGTCATCAACGGCGGCAGGCCTGAGGGCATCGATATGTGTGCTCGTACAGCGTGCCGTCGATGCAGAGACTGGGCTGGAGGTGGTACTTGCCCGTGAAGCTTGTATGAGTTCGGTGGGGTCGAGCGTCAACGTTGGGTGTTGCTTGCCCAGTTCGGTAGTGACAGCGGTGCGACGGTGACTTGGGGTGATGCAGGTACGCCCTACTGGCTCATCCGTTCCGTAGGCCTCGCCGGTCACTGCCTCGATCAGGCTCAGGTCACCGTGCAACGCTTGCCCTTTCTCCGCGGCTTGTGGCGGTTCGTCTGCTCTTCTGTCAGTCCGTCTCGGTACAGGTACAACCAGGCGCACCGTTCACCCGAAAAGTGCTGCCTTCCTGACAGTGACAACGTCTTTGGGCAGATCGTCAGCAGGGTTCCTCGGCGTCGGCTGGGCAGTTGGCGTCGCCGCTCGCACCCGGGGCCAGATTCTGCTCAAGCCGTTCCAGTTCCGCGAGGATCTGGCTCGAGTGCACCATGGAGACCGAGCTGACGCTGAACGAGATCGAGGATTCCACCAACCGGATCTCGCACCTGGTCGGCGTGGCGGAGCAGCATTCTCACCTCGCCCGCGCCCCGTTCGAGGTCGCCGACGTGCACGACCTGCTCGACAGCACGCTCGTGATGCTCGCCGGGAAGATCGGTTCCGGAATCCAGGTGGTCAAGGAGTACGACGGGGCGCTGCCGAAGATACCTGCGTACCCAGGGGGCTGGACGCCCATAACTGTATGCAGTTACATTGCCGATTTTGGCCTGTGGAAGGAGCTTGAATGCCTGACACGAGTGGGGGTACTTCCCGTCGGCTGGCGGGCAAGGTGACACTCATCACCGGAACCGGGAGCGGTCAAGGCAGGGCGGCAGCCCTTCGTTTCGCTGCAGAGGGCGCACGCGTCGTCGGTTGCGACATCAGCCCCGAGGGTGCCGCAGTTACGGTGACGCTGGTACGCGAGGCCGGCGGCGAGATGATCTCGCTCCACCCTTGCGATCTCACCGACCCTGAACAAGCCGCTGCGGCTGTGCGGCTCGCGATCGACACTTACGGCGGCATCGACGTTCTCTACAACAATGCGGGTACCGCCCGGGCCGCCTCGATCGGCGAGATGACCTGGGATGACTTCTCGTTCACGATTGACCATGAGGTCGGGTTGATCTTCCACACCGTGACGGCCGCCTGGTCGCACCTCATCGAGCGCGGCGGTGCTTCGATCATCAACACGGGGTCGGTATCGGGCAGCCGGGTCTACAAGGCCCTGCCGGGATTCGCGCACTCGGCCGCCAAAGGCGCGGTCATCGCGATGACCCGTCAGATGGCGCTCGAGGGCGGCCCGTACAACGTACGCGCGAACAGTCTGTCGCCAGGACTCATCGAAGTGCCGGCGACATCGGAATATCTCAAGCAGGACTGGTTCCGGCAGCCGATGGTCGACAAACTCATGCTTCCGCGCTGGGGCCAGCCCGATGACGTCGCCGGGGCGGCGCTGTTCCTCGCTTCGGACGACTCGTCATGGGTCACCGGCATCGATCTCCTGGTCGACGGCGGTACCACCGCTTGGTGACGTGAGCGTGACCGCGACCGGAGATCTCGCGGCGAGGGAGACCCCGGGCGCTGCAGCGAGCCCCGCGACGTCGGGAGCGATCCGCGCCAGCTCATCCCGACACCAACGCAAGGAAGTGGCGGGCGTGTTGTGTTGCAGACCCGACGAGTCCGGCGGGGGGCGATACGCGAAGCAGGTTCGCACTGCTTTGGCGCATGGACGGCGGTCTCACGCGGGCTTCGGCGAGTTGCGGTCAGTGCCGTCGCAATGCTGGGGCTCGTGGGGGTGATGGGCAACTCTGCTAGTGCAGCTCCGGAGCCAGTGCGGTGGCGGATCCTGTCGAGACGTTTGAGAACGGTGCCACCACGCTGTGCCTGATGTACTTTCCCGGCGATGCCTGGACCATCGTGGGTGGCCCTTCCCGCCGTGATGGTTCGATGCAGCGGCGCGCACACAAGCCGGCAGACGCGACTGTGAGGTTGCAGAACGTCGGCACGGGTGTCTGCGCCCCTCAACCGCGAGACGGTCGTGTTTCTAATTGAGCGTTTGGTCCTTTGATTCATGTTTGGTCCCGGCAGGTGAGGTACCGCGCCAGTTCAGTGGCGGCCGCCGTGGTCACCGCTCGGCCCGCCAGGTCGTGAGCGTCGGGTCGATCAGCTTCCCGGCGGGCTCGGAGAGGTCGCTGGGGCACCTCCCGTGCGGGGGCATGTTTCCGATGTCCCGCGCGGCGCCACTGCGGTCAGAGCCCAAAGGGCAGGAGGTGGGCGCGCGTTGGGATGAGACAGGAGGAGCCGGGGTGAAACAAGCCTCTGCTTTCACAGGGCAGACGGATGTCTCATCGGTGTCCTCCAGCTTCCGGATGTCGGGGCGGGAAGACCGTAACGCAGCACCCGAAACCAGAAGTAAACGCTCAAACAGAGTTCGTTTTCTCCCGCTGTTTCATCCCGGAATCTTCTGGCGCGGCCCCGCAAATCGGCATCAACCGCTGATTCCGGAATGGTACAGCGGGAGGAGGTGACCTCTCACTGCCACAGCGGCTCGGCTATGCGGACCACGAACAGAGGGTGGCGACGGGTTCGGTCGCCGATGTCTGCCGAGAGTCGTCCGAGGTGTGCCTCCTGAACCCGCCTCGCGCTGGCCGACGTACGCGATCCTTCCCTTGTGCTGGTTGGTGGACGTATTTCTGTCGGGCTCTCTGTCCGTGTAGGCATAAAGACTCGATAAATGGATCAAGTTTCGAAAATTCTTCATCCAGTCGCGAGTTGCTAAGGTAATTGCATGGCGAGGACAGACGGGACTACTCGAACGGACGGCGTCTACCAATTGCTGCGTGCCGACATCCTCGGCGGGAGGCTGGAACCGGGACAACGGCTGAAGTTCCCCGAGCTGTGCGTGCACTACGGCACCAGCGTCGGTGCCGCGCGGGAAGCGTTGACCAAGCTGGCCGCCGAGGGCTTCGTGGTAACCAGGCCTCGCCAGGGCTACATCGTTCGGCCGCTGTCCTATGAAGATCTCGCCGACCTCACGCAGGCCCGGGTCGAGGTCGAGTCAGTGGTGTTGAGGCTGGCCCTGCAAGGCGGCGACATGCAATGGGAGGCCGGAGTGGTCGCAGCGCACCATGTCCTGCAACGGACGGCCTTCCGTAAACTGGACGATCCAGACCACCCCACTGACGAGTGGTCGGCCGCTCACACCGCGTTCCACGAGGCACTGCTGTCGGGGTGTCGAAATCATCACCTGCTGGCCACGGCCCGTGCCCTCCGCCAAGAAGCCGAGCTGTATCTGCAGTGGTCCGTTTCCATCGGTGACGATTCCCATCGTGATCTGGCGAGCGAGCACGGCGCCATCCTGGACGCTGTCGTCGCGCGGGACGCCGAGCGCGCCGTCGAGCTGATTCGGGACCACATTGCTCACTCGGCACAGCTGCTGATCAGTTGCGCCTCCGACGAGCCCAACCGGGCGGGGGGCGTCGGCGTCGCGGAGTGATGCGGAGTCTGTCCCCCTGTACCACGGTGTGATGCTGCCGATCTGGCCCGTATGCAGAAGACAGGCTGCACAACCGGCAGCCCAGACCATGCCTTTCCAGGAGCTGGGCGTGGTCCAGACGATCACGTGCCGGCCACCATTGTGCAGTTCGGCCATGGCCGGAAGGTCGGCGGATGAGAGACCGGATCTGCATTCGCTACGACTTCCAAGGGCCGGCGGGCGACGATGATGCATCAGACGTACTGCTGTATCTGAATCAGGCCAGAGGGCCACGCACTCCACATAGTTGTGGGACAGGCAGAGCTGACCCGTGTGGAGCTCGGAGGATAGGCACCCGCACATGTGTGCCGCGACTTGTCTTCGGCGGCGGCCCGTCGATAGCTCCAACGTAGGTTGTTGCTTGGTATGCGCTGTGGCGGCTGGAGTTATGGTGGGGACGCCATAGTTGGGGTGGCGGCCAGCGTGTGTACTCGCCAGCGTCGTCTGCGGCCCACAAGCTGCATTCCATCCAGGCGCATACCCCGTCTAAGTTAGTTGCTCCGGACGGGCCTTCGGGCCACTGGAGATCGTCTAACTCGTACGCTCAAGCGGCGTGGGTGGCATGCATCCGGGGTCAGTTCGACGAGGTCCGGGCGGTCTGCGCCAGCCGCACGGCCTCTCGCCACGATGTCGCCGCACCTTGTCGGGGTGGGCGGCTAGGTTGTAGTACAAAGCAGGCTTCTTTGCGGTACCGGCCACCACGGCCACGACCTACCAGCTGCCGTCGTCGCTGGGGAACTATGCCACCGATGTCGAGCGTGGTTTGCCGCTCCTGCGGTTGACGGTCGTCAGCACCAGAGCGTCCATGCCCATCAGCTTGGCGTTCCTTTTGCGGCGGAGCGCGGCCGGGCTCGCGGGTAGAAAACGGGTGCCCGAAGGCGTGTCGAACCTCATATGAGCTCGCGCCACGCAGAATATTTGCCAGCCAAGCATCGGTCAATCAGTATGGGACCCGTGAGTCTCATCCGGTCGGTGAGCGACCCCGGTTCGGCAGGCGCGCTCGACGAGCGTTTTCCGGCTGTTGGTCAACCGCTTGAGATGCCAGCCGGTGTCGGTCTCCTTCGATGTCGACAGGTAGGGCAGCAGGGGGGCTTCGAGGGCGGCGGCCAGCTGGATGGTCAGGGCGTCGAGGTCTCGGACGTCAGGCCGCGCCTGGTGCAGCAGCACGTGGATGTGGACCTGGGAGAGGGTTGCCTCGCCCATCGGGACTGGCTGACTGCGGCGGAGCGCGGCCCGTCCATGGTCACCTTGTCCACCCCGACCCGTGATCATCTCGCGGGCCGTGCTTGGCAGGCGCAGGCGCAGGCGCAGGCGATTGCGCAGAGCGTCAGCGCGCGGCTTGCCCAGGGCGATCAAGACTCCCTCCACGTAATACAGCGTACGGCACAAACCGCTAAGCGGGGTAAAGTCCGCTTCTCTGCTATCGTCGAGAACGACATCGACGGCTCCCCGGCGCGCCCTGGCGGGTCGCACGGGCCACAGCGCAGGTCATGGCCAGCAGCGGCCCGCACTCACACACAGAACGGATCCCCTCGTGAACGCATCGGCGCACGCCGCCCCGAAGAAGTCCAAGCAGCGGCTGAACGGCATCGTGGACAAGAGCCTGGTCATCCCGACGACTCCGCTCGACCGGCTGCGCCTGTCCGGCAAGCGACTGCTCGTCGTCGGCGGGACGAACGGCCTCGGCCAGGCCGTCGCCCAGCAGGCCCTGGCGCAGGGTGCTGAGGTCACCGTCGTCGGCCGTACGTTCCGGGACAGGCCGACGAATGGGCTCATTTTCGTGCAGGCCGACCTGTCCTCGATGCGCGAGGCCGTTCGGCTCGGTGAGGAGCTCCCGGCCGAGACCTACGACGTGGCCTACTTCTCTCTCGGTATCATGGCGGCCAAGACCCGGGAAGTGACCCGTGAGGGCGTCGAGCGTGACATCGCCATCAGTTACCTGAGCCGCCTCGCGGTCCTTCAGGGGCTGAGTTCCAGGCTGGGAACCGGGCGTCCCGACGGGGCGCCGCAGGCGCGAGTGTTCATCATGGGTGCTCCCGGCACGGGCACTGTGGGCACCCCCGATGACATGAACTCGGAGAACGGCTACAAGGCCATGGTGGCCCACATGAACACCGTGGCCGGCAACGAGATGCTCGTGCTCGCCGGCGCTGACCTGCTGCCCGGCCCGGCGTACTTCGGCCTGAACCCCGGCTTCATCTCGACCGGTATCCGGTCCAATTTCCTCGGTGAGGGCAGCGTTACCCACCGGATGGCCGAGTTCTTCACCGGCATGGCGGGCCCCTCGCCGGAGACCTACGGGGAGCGCATGGTGCCCCTGGTGTTCGCCGACGGACTCAATGGCCGGACCGGGCTAATGTTCGACAACAAGGCTCGGGTCATTCGGGCGACCGACGGTCTCGACAAGGAATACGTGAGCCGTTACATGTCGGCGTCGCAGGCTCTCCTGCAGCGCGCTCTGGGCTGACCCTGTCACCGGCCTGGCCCGGACCTAGGCATGCCGCCGAGGTCCGGGCCAGACGGAGCCTTGTCGAAGGCGACGGGTCGGGAAGGTCCTGTTCGCCACCGGTTTACCCCTAGTTACGAGCAACAGGTCACCGACCTCGCCGTCCGCAAGGTCACCGTCGACGAGGCCATCCGCATGATCACCACGGCCGACGTACGGGATGCCGCCGACATTTTGCGTCCGGTGTTCGACGCGACCGGCGGTCAGGACGGCCGGGTCTCCATCGAGGTCGACCCGCGCCTCGCCCACAAGACCGATGCCACCGTCGCCGAGGCGGAGCAACTTTCTTGGCTGGTGGATCGCGAAAACGTGCTGATCAAGATTCCGGCCACGCCGGCCGGACTGCCCGCGATCACCGAGGTGATCGCGAAGAGCATCAGCGTCAACGTCACGCTGATCTTCTCGCTCGAGCGCTACCGCGAGGTCATGGACGCCTACCTGGCGGGTCTGGAGAAGGCGAAGGCCGCGGGCCTGGACCTCTTCGAGGTCCACTCGGTGGCGTCCTTCTTCGTGTCCCGTATGGACACCGCGATCGACAAGCGCCTGAACGCCCTGGGCACCGACGAGGCCAAGGCGCTGCTCGGCAAGGCCGCCGTCGCCCATGCCCGGCTTGCCTACCAGGCGTACGAGGAGATGTTCTCGACCGCTCGCTGGAGCGCGCTGGAGAGCGCAAGCAGCGTCCGCTGTGGGTGTCGACCGGCGTGAAGGACCCGGCGTACCGGGACACCATGTACGTCGACGATGTGGGGTGCCGGGCACGGTGAACACCATGCCGGAGGCCACACGGGACGCCGTCGCTGACCATGGTGAGATCCGTGGCGACGTGATCGCTGTTCGCTCTTGGCTCCTGGTGCCGCCGACGGATGTTGCCACAGCTCGTGCGGAGCCGGAGCGAGGATGTGGTGGATGCGCTGGCCGTTCATCGGCTGCGACTTGGGCATGGCAACGACGTAGGAGAGCTGGGCTTCTGCCAGGAACCGTCAGAAGCGGGAGTCCTGTCTGTAGGCGGCATCCGCGGTCACCCAGGCGACGGTGAGCGGCGAGGCCAGGGTGCGAAGGATCATGCCTCGGGCGAGGTTGCCCTGCTGTGTCTCGGCAGCACCGCGCTGAGGCTGCGCAGGAGTTCCTCGCTCCCTTCAGTATCGACATTCTCACCGCCGCCGGTGGCGAACGCTTCCAGCTCGGCGTAAATGAAGCGGACGATGGCCTGGGCGGATCTGCTCAGCAAGCGCCTCCACCCTCATCCTCCGCGGCATCCCGATCGGCAGCACCAGCACGCGTCTCACATGCCTCCCCTCGCTCACGGAGCCATTTCCGGCACACCCGCCGAGCCCGGACCGCGCGTCAGCCCTTCGGCACGATCTGAACATCCAGTTCGACCCCGATGGTCTGTCCCACCACCGCGATACCCCGCGCCAGCATCTTCTGCCAGCTCACGGTGAAGTCGTCCCGGTGCAACTCGGTCCGTGCCAGACAGGCGGCCCGCACCTCTCCCTGCAGGCCATTGCCGATCCCTAGGTACTCAGCGTCCAGAGTCACCGTCCGCGTCACACCGTGCAGTGACAGCGCGCCCGTTACGGCCCACCTGCTCCCGCCTTTGTGCACGAACCGCTCGCTGTAGAACTCCAGCGTGGGAAACCGCTCGACGTCCAGAAATTCCGCCGACCGAACATAGTCGTCCCGCATCCTGAAGTTGGTGTCGACGGAGGCCGCGTCGATCACGACGTGCATCGCCGACCGCTCCACCGGATCCGTAATCCGCACCACCCCCGCGAACGAGTTGAACCGCCCGTGGATCCTTGCGAGCCCGATGTGCCGCACGGTGAACGCGATCGACGAATGCGTCGGCTCGATCTCCCAGTCCCCTGGCTTGGGTAGTTTCGGCAGCCGCGCCACCTGGAGCGTCACCTCCCCGAGCGAGGTCAGAACGTTCTCCTCGACCGTCACGGTCGCCCGGTGCGGGATGTATCCCTCGGCGGACAATGCGAGCTGGTACCGCCCCGCAGGCATCGTCGTCACGAACGCCCCGAACGGGTCTGTCCCGCCGCTCACCACCTTGCGTCCCATCGCGTCGCTCACCACGAACTCCGCTTGGGAAACAGGCTCTTTGACCGGGTCCAGCATCCGGCAGCTCAACACCCCGGCGTTCTTGGGGGTCTGTACCGCAGCGAGGGGACTTGTCCGCTGCATTCGGTTAACATTGGCCAACCAACTACTGATCACGTGCGCCACCCCTGTGTGACGCGACTCCATCTGTCGTCGAAGATGTATTCGATCACTGATATGGCATTCAAGGCAACATAGTGTCACATCACGAGAAACAAAGGCATATGCCGGTATTGCGGCTGAGTGGTCCTGCCTGATTGGAATGCACCATTGGCCATGAGTACTCGGCCCCAGTTCTCACCCTCCCTGTGGCGGGACATCGAAACTCCCCTCTCCACATTCGGCCCGCACATGGCCGAGTAGCTCGTCTGGCGCGAAGAGGAAACCGTTCGTCCCCTGGGGCCGGCGGCGTACGAAGAGGCCCTCGCGGAAGGCGGCAGCCACCGTGGCCCCGACCAGGCTTTTGCGTACCCCCTGTACATGGCATCCGAGCCAGTCGCCGCGGCCCCCGTACCCGCCCCAAGCTTGCTGACGTCCCGGGAACGGGAAGTGGCCGTGCTGGTGAACATCCTGGCCGAGCTCGGCCTCAGCTCTCGCGCCCGGACCGCGTCCTGATGGACAGCCAACCAGGCAGCCACCCTGTGGGGCAACCCGTAGAAATACCCGAGCCCCGTGGCGGGACTCCACCCGTAGATCCCCCCTACCCTCGGGCGGACCTCTCGCCGATCCTTTCGCCATGACGTGCAGCAGGGCGCGTCCTCCAGCGCCGAGGGCTGCGGCTCCGTGCTCAGAGGTGCACCCCACACCGATAGCAATCGGCCCAACCGTCCGTGACGGGAACGCGCATGACCGATGGCAGTCACCGTTTCCGGCCGTCCCGTCCCACCCGGCCTCCGGAGGCGACAGCGGGCCGTAACCCGCCAGCGGTTCATGAGTGGCCCGTGCCTGAATGAAGGTCACAGTCCCAATGAGGCACCGTGGTTGAACACGCCATCCTGGTAACCGCGTGGTGGCGGTAGTGGCGCCCGCAGTTGCACGTCGGGGTCCCGCACGAAGAAGCTGCCCCAAGTCACTTCGTCGGCACCGTCCTCGACACTCTGCCGCCATCCCATGACGTAGGAGTCCGAGCGGCACATGAACACGCGGATGAACTCGGACCTACCTGGTCCGCCACTGTATGCCGTTGATCAACTGCCGCCGGGTCTACACCGGTGGACGGCCCGGCTTTTTGCCCAGCGGCAGCAACGGCTCAAGCCGTCCGGCATAGTTGTGCCTTTGCGGTGCCCCGAGCACGCACGCTCGGGGCACGCAGCCAAGTCAGAAATGGTCGATCAAAGCGACTGCGAGGCCCGTGATTGCTGTGATCAGAGCAGCGAGGGCCGAGATCCAGGCCGCTGCCTGGGCGCTCCTGGATGACTTGCCGATTCCCCTCGGTGTACTATTCTGCGCACTGGACAGTGCGTTAGGTTGGTGGCCCGTCAGATCTGGGACGGGATCATGTTGCTGCATGAACTACTCCTAAATGTCCCGGTATCGAGGAACCCGTACGGCGAAAGTTGTCAGAGGCAGACGCCATACGGGTTTTCGGTGTGCGGATTTCAGCAGGCGTCGCGATGCAACTGGCTGGAGTGCTGCGGGGGTTGCCATTGACGGGCGGTCGATCTGTTCGGAGACCGTAGCAGCGCCTTGCCCGGCGCCCTATCCAGTCGCCGAGCAGGCGCCCACTTCCAGCAACGAAGCGCTTGGTCTCGCAGCGACTCCGTGTCGCGGGGTTTTTCGGCGTCAGTGCTGGATGCATGGTCGGCGTGTAGCTACAAAGCGTTGCGAGCCTGTAGCTACACCGTAGCCGCTGATGTTGGCCGAAAAGATGCCATGTGTGCAGAGCTGGGTGGCCAATTGACGATGTGTCGCCAACCGCCTTCGCCCACCACTTAGCTCCCATCCCGTCTGCCGTCGGCCCACACACCGTGGAGCGGGCGTGGTTCAGGGCGTCAAGGTGGAGCGCGCCACTGTACGAACGTCCTTGACGCCCTGGGCCGCGGCTGCTCGGCTCTGCCTGGGTCGATGGCGGACGGGATGGGAGCAACCCGCGCACGCCACCACGGGCCGGCACTCGCGAACGGCGCCCCGTCCATCCTGGAGCCTGAGCGCCCCTGCCGGAGGCATGTCGTTGACCTCCCGTGCAACCGCACGACGTGGCACGGCAGTGGCACGGGGACTGAGTCCCGAAGCAACTGAGCGGGGGCCGCTGCCTTGGGTTGGTGTGGCCCCTCACCTGAGGCGATCGTCCATGGGCGTCCGCGCTCGTCCGCCTCTGTTCGTCGGCGTTGTCACGCAGTTAGACACACAGCGGGGGCCAACCTCTCCGTTCGCGCTGTAGATCAACCTCGCCCTTCGAGCTGGGCCATCCAAGCGAAGGCGCCCGCAGTGAGAGCGGCCCGTGATCCGGTCCGCCAGCGGTCAGTGATATCGGTCCAGCCGTGAAGCACCGCGCTCTGGGCGCCGTCCTCGGATGCCTGGTCGTAGAAGAGACTGAACTTGAAGACCCTGCCGTCGGCGGAGATGACCTGCCCGTCCTCGTGGAATGGGCCCTCTTACAGGAGATCGACGACAACCGCCCGGTCTGGGTCGAGCCCCTGGCCCTTCAACAGCTCTCGCAACCTGCGCCAGAGGTCGTACTGGCTGGTCCGTAGGAGATCGGTGTACTGAACGACGATGCTTGACACCATGAACCTCATGATCGGTCCCGGCGTCGATGAAGGGAAGTAACGGGCGGCATCGGTGACTGCTGGCGCCCACCTGGCCCCCGCTTCTGGTCGCAGGCGGGCCAACGGCCGTGACGGCTAGATGTTGCGGGCCATGAGGTTGTTTACAGGCATCACTGGCAACACGCTCGGTGTGAGGCCAACAGTGGTCCCCGCTACCGGATGTCGTGGTCGGGGTGGGTCTGGTCGTACTGGTGCCGTGCCTCAGCAATGACGGCGCGATGCGTGAGAGACCAGTCGGTGAGTGCTTTGACCAGGTGAGTCAGGCTGGCCCCGGTCTCAGTCAGGCGGTAGTCGACCTGAGCCGGGACGGTCGGGTACACGGTGCGGTGGACGAGTCCGTCGCGTTCCAGCCTGCGCACGGTGAGGGTGAGCATGCGCTGGGAGATGCCGTCGATGGCGCGTTGCAGCTCCCGGAAGCGACGCGGCCCGCCGGCGAGTTCGACGATCACGAGTACCGACCACTTGTCGCCGATGCGGTCCAGGACATCGCGGATCCCGCAGTCCGGGTGATCTTCGTGTCCGCAGGGATCGAGGTCGGCGGGCTGGGCGGTTACCTCAGTGTGCGCGGGTGACATCGAACTGCCTCCTCGTGGCCGGTATCTGGGCGGATCAGGATCAAGCCTAGTTACCGAAGAGAACCACAACGGAAGACTGTGACTGACATGATCTTGGTGACCGGAGTGAACGGGAAACTCGGCTCGGCCACTTTGGCGGCGCTGCATGCCCGCGGTGCGATCGCGACAGGCGGTAGCCGCACCCCGAGTGACGGGATGCGGCGGCTGGATTTCGACGACCACTCCGGCATTGACCTTGCCGGTGTATCGACCTTGGCGCTGATTTCCGCCGGCTACGGCGAGGACGACCAGGTCGTCGGGCGGCACGCGGCCGTCTTGGACGCTGCCGCCCGAGACGGCGTCCGACATGTCATCTACACGAGCCTGACCGGTGCCGGCGACCACCTCGGTTTCGCACTGGCGCACCGTGCGACCGAACGGCTTGTGCGCGCTTGCGGCCTGCCGTGGACGATCCTGCGCAACGGCCTGTATGCCGAACTCTTCGGCGGTCTGCTGATGTGGGCCGACGACGGGGTGGAGTCCGCATTCGGCGACGGAGCCCTGGCCGCGGTCGCCCGTGCGGACCTCGCCGAAGCCGCGGCAATCATCGCAGCAGATCCGGCCCAACACAGCGGGCACACCTACGACCTGACCGGCGCGCCGATCACGACAGCGGACGTAGCCGACCGGCTCGGAGTCCCGCACCGGACCATCGGCCTGGGCGAGTACCGGCGCAGGCTCCTCAATGAGATGCCGGACTTGTTGCCGTTCCAGCCGCCCATGCTCGCCTCGATTGCGACCGGCATCCGGCACGGTTTCCTGGACGGCACCAGCTCCGACCTCGCTGACATACTCGTCCACCCAGTCAGCGACCCACTGGCTACGGCTGTCGCAGCCGCCTCTGCCACGAGACCGGGCCGCAGCCAGGAAACGGCGGGCAGCGCGCGGCCTGCAACGTCATGAGTGCTTCCATGGCTGTCGAACACCGTCGGGGTGTCGTGGTGCTCGCGCTGATCGCGGCCTTCATGGTCTTCGTCGACGGCACGATCGTGAACCTCACTCTCGCCCAACTCGCCTCGCACCTGGACGCCTCCCGTTCCGAGCTCGAATGGGCGGTCAACGCCTACACCCTCTCCTTCGCCGCGGTGATGCTCGGTGCCGGCGCGATCACGGACACCTTCGGCGCGAAGTGGGCCTTCGTGGCCGGCCTGCTGGTCTTCACCGCGTCCTCTGCAGTCTGCGCGTCCGCCACCTCGATGCTGGTGCTCAACTTCGCCCGGTTGGTGCAGGGTGCGGGCTCCGCTCTATTGCTGCCAAGCGCGCTCGTCCTGGCCACGGCATCCGCAACCGATGAGCAAGCGCGGAACCGACTCGTCGGCTGGTGGGCCGCCGCCGGGGGCGTCGGAATGGCCGCCGGACCGCTGATGGGCGGAGCGCTCGTCGCGCTCGCGAACTGGCGTGCGGTGTTCGCCGTCAACGTGGTCATCGGGATCCCCGCCGCCTTGTGGAGCATCCGCTCGATGCCTACCACCGCGCGCGGCAGTCGGCGCCTCGACATCGTCGGCATGGGCTGTGCGACCGCACTGATCGGCGGGCTGGTCTTCGCGCTCATCCAAGCCCCCGCGCAGGGCTGGCTGAGCCCCGCAGCCATCACCGCCGCCGCGCTGACGGTCACCGGGCTCGTCGGCTTCGTCTGGGTCGAACGGTCCTCCCGGGCACCTCTCCTGCCGCCAGGCGTCTACTCTGACCGCAGGTTCGTCGCCACAGCCGCACAAGGCGCATTGTTCAACTTCGCCTTCTACGGGCTGTTGTTCGCGATGAGCCTGATGCTCCAGCAAGGCCGCGGGCTCAGCGCGCTTGTCAGCGGTTTTCTGTTCCTGCCTCTGACCGGCCTCATCTCGATCGGCAGCATCTGCGCCGCCCCACTCGCGCGACGGATCGGACGTACCGCTGTCCTGGGCATCGGCCAGGCCGTCCTGACCACCACGTTCCTCGCGGTGGCGTGGGCCAGCACCTCATCCGCGCTCTGGCTACTGGTGCTTGCCCTTGTTCCCGTCGGGTTCAGCTCGGGACTGCTGGTGCCGACCATGACCTCGCAGTCCATCGCCGCCGTCGAACCCGCCCTGCACGGGGCCGCGTCCGCAGTCTTCAACACCTCCCGCCAGACCGGTGCAGCCATCGGCGTCGCCGCCTTCGGCCCACTCCTCGGGCCCACGCACAACCTCAGAGAGGGGTTCATCACCTGCGTGGTCGTCGGCGCAGCCGCCACCGCGGTCGCCCTGCTACTGACCACGCTTGCACTTTCCCGGCGAGCCGCCTTGACCACCATCACCAGTCCTGCTGATGGCAGCAACATCGACTCTGCGTGAGACGTGCCTTCGACCGGGGCGGACCTATTGGCGGTCTCGCGAGGTCGGGGCCGGTCGAGCTTTGGCGCCGCGCTCCGCGCGGCGCCCGGTCGTGTCCACGGCGCAGTTCGGCCTGTCCGGCGCGCGTGCTGCAACGCCACGTGCCCCGGGGCTGGACACGCCTGAGGGGCCAGTACATTGTGCTGGCCCCTCAGGCTTCAGTAGCGGGGACAGGATTTGAACCTGCGACCTCTGGGTTATGAGCCCAGCGAGCTACCGAGCTGCTCCACCCCGCGTTGGATTCCTGCAGCTTACGCCAACTATTCCGCCCCCGAGACCATGAGCGCCTGCTGGCCGCGAGGGGTGCCGGCGGTCACGGCTGCCCCTTGCTCCTTTCCTCTGATCTCCTCGTTGGCAGCCAGGCCGTGAATCCGCTGGCTTTCCGAGAGTGCGCTGACCGTCGGACGGATTCCCTCGATGGGCTGTCCTTCCCCGCCTTGGCGCTGCCTGGACCGGCATCGGCGTCTACGGTCGGCGAACGGGTACGGGCGCGGTGCACAAGGCGGGGGAGTGGGATGAGGAGTTGGGAGAGGGCGCTGTCGGTGCTGGAGGCGCTGCGTGAGCGCGGGCAGGCGGCCGGACATGGCTGGACGCTGGACACTGAGCTTCTCCTGTCGCACCAGCAGCAGGTGAACGCCCTGGAGAGTCAGGGTCTGGTGAAGCTTGCCTGCCGAGAGGACCGCGCGGAGCTGTCGGCGCTGGAGGGGCGGCCCGTGCGGTGGGCGGCCCGACTGACGCCACACGGCCATGACACCCTTACCTATGGCTGCTCGCGTCCCCGCGCCGAGCCCTCGCCCGGCGGGGAGGAAGCAGACCGGCAGGTGGTGGAGCTGATCCCGTCGCAGATGGCGGCGCTGCGCGTGTTCGTCGGCCTCACCGGCCGGCTCCGGGTGCCGCCGGCTGATGGGCTGGGGGAGCAGGTCCGTACGGCCTCGTGTGATCACGGGATCAAGCGGTGGCGGCTGTATCTGACGACGGAGCAGATCGCTTCGGTGGCGTACGGGTTGTGGCTGCACCGGATGACGGGCTCCGCCGCAGAAGCCAACCGCTTCGGCCGCGAGTACGGCGTCGTACACGACCCGGTCCGAGCCTCGGACGAGGGAGCCGCGGCCGCCGACGGCAGATCATCGGCGGCCGCGGGGGCTGGTGCGGGGGTCAGCGGGCGAGGGTGACGGTGATGGGCTGGTCGGGGCAGTTGCTGAGGGCCTCGGACAGCGCGGCGTGTTCGGTGGGGTCGATGGTCAGGCCCCAGCGGGTCTTGTCGGCGACTCCAGTCCCGGGCACCGAGCCAATTGACGAAGTGGACAGCTTGGCGAAGACGTCCATGTCAATGTCCGCGATCAGCACCCGCGGCCGGATGCACTTCATGGTCTTCACCGAGACCTTCGACGCGCAGGTCATGTGCCGCTTCCTCGCCCGGCTCACCGGGCACTTCGACCGGAAGGTCCAGCTGATCGTCGACCGGCACTCCGCCCACCGCGCGAAGGCCGTCCGGACCTGGCTCGCCGACCACAAGGACCAGATCGAGCTGCACTTCCTGCTTCGTACTCACCCGAGCTGAACCCGGACGAGCTGGTCAACGCCGACCTCAAACGCAGCCTGCCCCACACCCACCGGGTCAGAGACCAGGCCGAACTCGCCGCCGAGACATGCCGGTTCTTCCACCGCCGACAACGCCAACCCCACATCGTGCGCGGATACTTCGGCGGCCGACACGTCCACTAGGTCCTCGACGAGTGAACGCCATGAGTTTCTGATCAATATGTTGGACGTCAGCGACCCGGAACGCCCCACCGTTTCGCATCATTACGTCAGGTCGGCGAAGGCCCGGACGGCGGTGCGTTCCGGTACGGATTGAGAGCCGCGGCCCTGTCGTCGTACGGGAGTCGGGACAGCTTGCCGACGAAGGTCCACATCCTGCGCTCGTCCGCGATGTCCGCGGGCAGGACCAGCCCGAGGCTCTCGGCGAGGGGCTTGCGCCCCGTGTTGACCAGGGCGCGGACCGCCGCGGCCCATTCGTCGGTGGCGGACACGGCGCAGCGGTACCACACGGGGGTCAGGCAGCCGAGCACGACAGCGGTGGCGGTGAGCGTGGCGGGCCGGGCATCGGCCGAAACGGGTGCGGGGAGCAGGGCAAGACCCTCGGGCCGCTCTTCGGCGAGACGGGAACATCCCCGCGGGTGCGGGGAGCAGTTGAGCCCGGTCTTCAGGTACAACCCGTACCAGGGAACACCCCCGCTGGTGCGGGGAGCAGGCCGTGGCCATGGCCTCGCCCTGCAGGAGGTCGGGAACATCCCCGCGGGTGCGGGGAGCAGGGCACCGCGCAGGCCTTCTACGCCAGCCAGATGGGAACATCCCCGCGGGTGCGGAAGCAGCACAGCGACATCCTCGTCCATCACAGCGCGCCGGGAACATCCCCGCGGGTGCGCGGAGCAGGTGGTGGTCTGTAGTAGTACCAGGTCGTGCCGGGAACATCCCCGCGCAGAGTGGTGTCACTGCGGCTACCCGGGAACATCCCCGCGGGTGGGAGCAGCACAACATCTTCCACGAACTCATGCATGAGTGGGGAACATCCCTGCGGGTGCAGGGAGCAGGAGGAACTCCCCGGCTCGATGGCGGGACAGTCTGGAACATCCCCGCGGGTGCGGGGGAGTAGCCCGAGGCCCTCGCCTGGTTCGAGGACGTCGCGGGAACATCCCCGCGGGTGCGGGGAGCAGGCTGCCCAGTTCACGCCGAACGGCGTCGCCCAGGGAACATCCCCGCGGGTGCGGGGAGCAGGACGCTGGCACGGCGGTGACGATGCCGACGTGGGGAACATCCCCGCGGGTGCGGGGAGCAGACGGCGGCCGCTGTGCCCGGGGAGATCGTGGCGGGAACATCCCCGCGGGTGCGGGGAGCAGTACGGGATCGTCCAGCCCACCGCAGTCGACACTGGAACATCCCCGCGGGCACGGGGAGCAGCTCCTCCTCCGCATCCGCGCTGGAGGCCAGATGGGAACATCCCCGCATGTGCAGGGAGCAGTCGACCTTCAGGTAGCAGCCGATCAGCGTTCCGGGACCATCCCTGAGGGTGCGGGGAGCAGGGCCAGATCGGCGTCGCGAAGCTCCCTGTCGCCGGACCATCCCCGCGCGCGGGGAGCAGACAAGTGCCACATCGCGGACCTTCTTGAGGAAGGGACCATCCCCGCGCTTGCGGGGAGCAGTTGTCCGCGAGGCCCTTAGCCTGCTCCCAGACGGGACCATCCCCTCGCGTACAGGGAGCAGCTGACATCCGTCTCGATGGGCAACTTGCTGCCAAGCCCATCCCCGCGGGTGCGGGGAACAGTGGATCACGGCGCGATGCTGTCCGAGCAGGGCGGGACCATCCTCGCGCGTGTGGGGAGCAGGACGGGGACGGGACCAGGGTGAACCGGTTCGAGGGACCATCCCCGCGCGTGCGGGGAGCAGGGGCTCATCGCGACTGGTGATTCCCTGGCCTCGGGACCATCCCCGCGCGCGCGGGGAGCAAATCGTCTGGCCGTTCGGTTGTTTCATGGCCATGGGACCATACCCGCGCGTGCGGGGAGCAAAGCGTCTTGGAGGTGGCATGGACGCCGCCCTCGGGACCATTCCCGCGCGTGCGGGGAGCAGGGCCGGGGTTGCCCGCTTTCCGGGCCTATTCGGGGACCATCCCCGCGCGTACCGGGAGCAGGGCCGCATCGACCAGGACGGCAACCTGATCATGGGACCATCCCCGCGGGTGCGGGGAGCAGAACGTGTCCTGGGCGAACTTCTCCACGTGCAGGGGACCATCCCCGCGTGTACAGGGAGCAGCCCGGGGTGCCGGTGTCGTCCCAGACCATGTTGGGATCATCCCCGCACGTGCGGTGGAGCAGTACGTCTTCTCGCGGTCGTACGGCACGTCGTTGGGACCATCCCCGAGCGCACGGGGAGCACCCGGTCGCGACCCTCATGACGACCACGGACACGGGACCATCCCCGCCCGGGCGCGAAGCAGCCGGGCGGTACCACCGTCATCATCGACGGCCTTGGAGCATCCCCACGAGTGTGGGGAGCAGCTGACCCACCCGGTGATGCCCGTCGGAAGGCCGGGACCAGCCCCGCGTGCGCGGGGAGCAAGTCTCGATCTGGATGCAGTACCGGCCGGTCCGGGGGCCATCCCCGCGGGTGCAGGGAGCAGGACGTCCGGTCCCGGTTGAGCCAATAGTCCGTGGGACCGTTCCCGCGGGTGCGGGGAGCAGGGGAACACCACCACGATCACGGGTGACACCGCGGGACCATCCCTGCGCGTGCGGGGAGCAGATCCTCACGCTTCCCTTACCGGTCATGGTGCTGGGACCATCCCCGCGCGTGTGTGGGGAGCAGTGCAGGGAGGCGGGTGTCGTCGATGCCGTGGTTGGGACCATCCCCGCGCGTGCAGGGAGCAGGCCAAGGTCTGCAAGTCCGTGGCGAACTGCTGGGGGCCATCCCCGCGCGTGCGGGGGCAGATCGTCATGGCCCCGTGGGGGACTTCCATGTCGGGACCATCCCCGCGCGCGGGGAGCAGCGGGCTATCACTGCGCGGACGGATTCCTCCATGGGACCATCCTCGCGCGCGGGCAGCAGTGAGCCTTTCTCAGCTCACCGCAGAGTGTGACGGGACCATCCCCGCGCGGGGAGCAGCGAAACGTCGGCCGGGAGCTCATCCGCGAAGCGGGACCATCCCCCCGCGCATGCAGGGAGCAGGTACATCTTCCTGCGGTCGCACTGGAGTTGGAACCATCCCCACGCGTGCGGGGAGCAGTGCTTGGTCTCGTCCTGCACCTGCTCGACGGCGGGACCATCCCCGCGCGTGCGGGGAACAGATCTTGCCTTCACCGGCCGCAGTTTTGAGCCCGGGGCCATCCCCGCGCGTGCAGGGGTTCGGGAGCATGCGTATATACCGCAGGGGACGGTGACCAGCGAGAAGATCGGCAAGACGTAGGCTCGCCCCGACCCAGGGTGCTCATCGGGTCAGCAGCAGTCCGCAGCCGTACGCCCGCCCGTGGCCGATGCCCTGGGTCATCGCGTCAACCAGGGCGGCGGGGTCGGTCACCGTGAGTGCGCCTCGGATTTCGGCGCGGACTATGCGCAGTCCTGTGTGGGGGCCGGGACTTGTGACGGTGGGCAGCATTCGGACGGCCAGGGTCTCCTCATCGGCGGTGGCGCCGACACGGGTCACGCCATCAGGCCCCTTGCACGGCTCGCCGGGAGGCTGGAGACGGCGTACGAACCAGTTCTTGACGTGGTCGGGGCGAGTATGCGCGGTGCGTCGGCCGCGGGGGCGGTCCGGACCCGGCGTCCCGGATGGACGATTGTGAGTGGGGTTGACGACTGTGCGGAAGGTCATGGAATCGCCAGCGCGGAAGGTGCGGTCGACGGTGATCACGTGCGGTTTGTCGGTGAGCGCGCCGCGGGGCATACCCGCCCAGTCCCCTGGCACCCTGGACTGCACGACCAGGACGAGCGCGCCGGCCTTCAGGTCTACGGACCAGGTCGATAGCACTCCCATCTGGGCGCGGGCATCAGGGTCGCCGTCGGCGACCCAGCCACGAAAGCCGCTCATGACCGTGCGGTGCATGTCCTGGGCGTCGACGAGGGACTTGGCGGTGTACGGGTGTCGCGCGTCCATGGTCAGGATGCTGTGTGTGGCGACGAAGCGGGCTGCAGCGGGGGGCGTGGTCACGGGATAATGTCCCATTCAGTGGCGTTCTCAGCGATGGTGACGCGGGTCCGTGTCTCCCATCGGGTTGTGTGTGCGCGACGGTCCGCGTCGAACGTGACGGGCTGGTCCTGTACGGGGGCTGCTGCTGGGGCGCCCGGTGCCGCTTCGATCCAGGCCCAGGGCCGGGGCGACGGCCGTGCCCCGACGCTCTGCGTTGGCAACAGTGCGGTGGACTGGAAGACGTCTTCGACGGTCCCGTTGTTCAGGGGTCCGGCCAGCGTTCCGGACGGTGGGCATGACTTGCGCCCCAGCCACAGCAGTCGCTGGGGGCTCTCAAGCGCCGCAGCGACCGTCTCGAGGAAGGCTCGGTCCGGGTGTTGCAAGGCGACGACGAACGCGGCATCGGCCAGATACCAGCGTTCGGTCACGAGCGCGCCCCGGGAGAGCTGTTTCGAGACCAGGGCGCCCGAATCCGGTTCGGTGACAATGTATTTCGGCGCTCCGTACCAGTCGGCGAGCTCGTGATGCCCGAACGCGGTGCCCTCGGTGTTTGCCATGCCAACGGCTAGCGCGGCCGCCCTGCGGTGGTCGGTGATGATGTCACGTGGGCGGACAGGGTATCTCCCGGCCCCGACGACGTGGTAGTCACGCACCGGGGTCCCGGGGTGGTCGGCGCGGACTCCGAAGCGGACTGCGGCGAGTTCGCCGAGTTCCTCGGCCCGGTCGTGTCCGAGGGCAGCGGCGCACAGACCGATCACCCCGGACTTCGTGGGACGGCTGTGGGTGTCACGTCGGGAGAACCTGGAGACCGTCCCCCACGACTGCAGCGGGGCGGCGAGCCTTATAAGCAGGACGTGTGCGGTCACGCCGTGAGCTCCTCGGCGGATTCCACGTCTTTGACTCCCAGTTCCTGGAGGATGGCATGGATGGTGGGTTCGTAGGTAAGGACGCGGCCTGCCGTGATGTCGTCGCGCCGCCGGCAGACGAAGTCGTGGTGGGCGAGGAGTCGGCGTACGGCGAGCTCTCCTGCAGGGCCCCCGTCGGCGACCTCATCGATAGGCCTTTGGAAAGCGGCGGCGTAGTTGAACGGGCGGCCTCCGTCGAAGGCGAGGACCAGGGCGGGCAGCGCCCCGGTCGAGGCGGTCGAGTTCTTCTTGGCTTGCGGGAAGGCGTTGACGAAGGCGCTGACGAACTCTGCCTCGGCGGCGACGGCGGCGGACTCGGCGTCCGGTTCGGGCATGCCCGCTGCACGCAGGTTCTGCCGCAGTTTGAGTCGGTCGAGGACGGCGTGCCGGTAGAAGGTGCCGGAGATGAGGGACTGGTATCCGGTCATGCCGGCTCCGGAGTCGTCGGCTGCGTCGAGGAAGTCGAGGGCGTTGCTCTTGCGGGTGAGTTTGGCGTCGTCTGCAGCGGCGTAGAAGTCGTCCGTGTGCTCGGCCTCGTGGACGGTAAAGGCGTGGCCGCTCTGAATCGCTCCATCGACGTTCGGTGAGTCCGCGATCTCGGCGAGGAAGCGGCCATAGAGCGCGATGTCGATTGCGTCGCGAGGCGCCAGCGCGGTCAGGACCGCGTCCCGTGTCGCCTTCCGCAAGGACGGCAGCTTGGCGGCGTCGGTCTCTGTTGCCGTGTCCGCATCTTCGATGCTCGCCTCAGGCTCCTCCTGGGGACTGCTCTTGCGCCGTCCCTTCGCCTTCTTTCCGGCCGCGGCTGCTTCGGCAAGGGGGATATAATGTTCTGCCCACGCGCCGATCATTTCCTGTTCGGCGTTGATGTGGTCAGCGATGCGGTCGCCCGCGTCCGCCGGTGCGAAGAGCAGCACCTTGGTCAGGTTGGCGACGGTGGGCTTGGCCGGGTCGCCGAATTTGAGGCCGATGGCCTGCAGAACGGCGCGTGCCGTCGGCAGGGCCCGTTCCTTGGGCCAGCCGTGCCTGGATTCCAAGGCGCGGGCGGTCACCAGCGCCCATTCTCGGGTACGGACGCCCATGGTGTGTCCGGCAAGCGGCCCCTTCTGGGTGTTTGCCCGGTCCCGCGAGTACACCCTCTCGGCGCGTCGGCGCGCCTGGCTGGTGATCATGTGGCGTTCCACGCCGCCGTAGACGATGGACTTGGGGGCACCGTTCTCGTCCCGGACGGGGAGGACCGCGACGAGCGTCTCCAGCAGGTGGAGGGAGAGGAACTGGTGCCCGGTCAGGGCAACGTGGGTGCTCACGTCAGCGTGTCCTTCGTTCTGGTTGTCGTGGTGGTCCTGTTGTTCCTGGCGGTGGTTCTCTGTGGCGGTGCGTGGAAGTCCACAGCCCATCGGTAACGAATGCGGGCCTGACGGTCGGTCCAGCGGGCGAGGTCGTCTGCGAGCCGTGACCAGGAGGGCGGCGGCTCGCCACATGAGCGCACTCGCGTAATGGCGTGCTGAAGGTGTCGCAGGGGAGGTCGACGGCTGGCGACGATGCGGTCCATCAGCCGACTGGCGCCGGCGTCGTCGGGCCCGCGCCCGAGGTTGGTGCCGATCCGGCGGGCGGCGGCCCCGAGACTTCCGTAGCCCCTCGACGGCTCGACGGCTCCCCGGTGGTAGATGGCGAACAGAAAGGCGACCTGCTCGAACACCTCGCGGCGTCCCGGGTCGAACCAGCCCGCTTCGATGTGGGCGTTTTGGCTGATGCTTGGCCGGCGCAGCTCGGCGAGTTTGCCGTAGTTGCGGCTGTTCACCAGGCCGAGGAGCCACTGCGTGAGCTGTTCGCTGCGCGCGAGCTCGCGCAATTCGGTGCCGTCAGCGGCTGTGTTCCGGTTCGCGATGCCTGATACGTCGGCGATCACTTTCGGTCCCCCTTCAGTTCGTCAGGGGCTTTGGGCCCGGTGAGATCGCTCTCGAGGCGGCGAACCGCCTGCGCTTGTGCCTGGTAGCCGCGAGAGTTGGCGGGCAGCGAGTCGAGCCGGTTGCGCAGGAAACGCCCTGCGGCTTCCGCGAGCACGGCCGCGTACCCGACGAGCGCCGCGTCGACCTGGCCGTCGTCCTCGGCCGCCGCCGTGTCGTCCAGCAGCACGTGGAAGGGCTCCGTGGTGTGGGCCCAGTGCTCCGGCTGCGCGTCGAATCGGGCGATCTGGCTGCTCTTGTCTGCGGGTTTCGGGTTGGGGTACGTCACGGTCCAGGCGACGTATGCCGCTCTGGATAGACAGGAGGCCACGTACTCGGCGATGAGGGATCCGCGCTCGGCCACATACCGCAGCTCACGCTCCCGGCCCGGCACGAAGGGGAACGTGTCCGACACCCAGGTGACGACTGTGGTCTGCTTGGCGATCAGTCCGACGGTCCAGAGGTTGAGCCGACGGCCACGGAGCCTGGCGAGGCGGTCGTAGAGGTCGGGTCCGTGGTCCCGTTCCGCGACAGCGGCGTACAGGGCATGCGCCTCGCGCCACAGGGCCCGGGAGGCCGAGGGCCGCAGCGGCTTTGCCGTACCGTTCGCCGCGTTCTCGTAAACGGCGTCCTGCATGTGGTGAGCGGCCAGTGGTTCGAGGAGCTCACCGGCCGCCAACAGGATGCGGTCGACGGCAGGCTGCCCGTCCTCGGTGACGGCCGGCCGCATGAGGATCGAGCGTCCGAGGACGGTGTGCAGGTCGGCCGGTCCGTCCACCCGCCGCCCCGACGGCTTGGCCAGGAATCCCCGGCGGGGCTGGGGGGCCACCGTCCAGGTGCGGTTGAAGCGGCCGGGGACTCCGTCGGCCGGCATCAGGTTGAGCCTCAGGGTGTCACCGAGCGTCTCTCCCACCGCGATGACGCGAATCCGTGTGCCGAGGCGTCCGGCGGCCAAGTTGGTGAGCGTCGGGCCAAGGGTCTCCTTGCCGGAGATCCGAGCGCGGCCGCCGGGTCCGTAGGCGTGCTGGGTGAGCATCGCCCGGAAGGCGACATCTGCGGGCAGCGGAGCCGGGTGCTCGAGGTGGTGATGGTCGAAGAACTGGTTGTAGTCCCCGGCGTGCTCGATCACGAGCTGGGCGGGCCCCGCTCCGTGTTCGTCGAGGTAGGGAGCGAGGAGAGCGTTCTGCCCCAGTGGCTCCACAGGATGGAAGAGGTTCCAGTGCTCGTCGGGGCGGCTGTCCAGCCAGTCGGCGGCGTCGGTCAGCGGGCTGCCGCTGTATACCTGGTCGAGCCAGTCGTCGACCGTCGCCGGACAGGTCCGGGAGGCGTAGCAGACAGCGAGGAGGTACTCCAGTAGTGCGACGGTCTCGCCTGCGGTCGTTCCCGAGATGCCGAGCAGCTCGTCCGCGTACCGCAGAGCATCGACCAGGGTGACTGAGGTGCCTTGTCCGGCGGTTGTCAGTGCCGGGACGCATGCTTGTCGTCGCGGGTCCCAGCGGGGACATAACTCCGCGGACAGAGAGGGCTGTATTTCGGACAATGGCACCGGATCCGTACTCCAGTTTCCACAGTTGTCTGATGAGATGCGGCAGGACCGTAGCACGCCGGATGAGGGCAATGTGAGTGAATCAGAAGAACTCAACAGCATTGCGCATAAATGGTGTTGGGGCACGATCGATCTCTCCGACAGACTCGTGTGGAATCCGCTCATTGCTGAGATGGCCACCGCTGGTTCCGTGATGCTCGAACTGTGGGAGCGGGTGTTGAGCCCGCGGCAACAGGCAGACCTCACGAGCGGTTTTGCGGCTGAGGATGAGCAAAGTGCCCGCGTGGCGGCTGCTTTCCTGGCAGGGGTGAGCCGCCTCGGTCACGCCAGCCCGGCGCACATGGTTGCGTTCGGTGTGGGGCAGCAGTCCTCCCCCGCACTCGATGGGGCACGCGCGACGTGGCGGGAGCAGGCGTTGCGAGCCGGGCTTCCGTTGCCGCAAGCCGGGGATCGGGTCCGTCACGCGGATCCGGAGCACATTACAGCGGCGGTGCTGCCACGGCTGACGGGTTGCGGCTGTGCGGGGTACGTCGACGGTGAGCGGTGCCGCGATCGGGACCATCAAGGCCTATATGTGGCTGCCTATGGGCTCAACCGGCACGGCGCTGACGTCCTGCACGCCGACACTGTCGCCAAGGCCTACCGGGCGACCGGCGGGCCCGCCTGGGATGCGGTCCGGGCCACGTTGGTGAACGTCGTTGCCCACCACGTTGGCATCGACGTACGGAGGCTTCCGCGCCTGATCCGGCCAACGGATCCCGCACGTCTGACGGCGTTCGGCCGCCTGGTGTCTCAGAGCAACGGGCTTTCCCGCGGGGACGTCTTTCGCGGCTTCGCGTCGCCTCACGACACCTGGGAGGCGAGGTCCCTTCGAGCGCGGCTGCACGCCCGGGAAGCGGTCTCACGTATGCGCGTGGCCGGGTGACAGACACGATCCCCGCTCTGCGGGGCTGATGTGATGCCTCTTCAGTCGCCACAGGGGCCATCTCCGCGGTGCGAAGCAGATGAACCCGTCCGTGCCGAAAGCCGATCGTAGTGGGCCTGAGCGGCGTGTGACTAGCGGCGTCTGCCCGGCTACACGGGCTGCCCCTCGGGGTGTGGCAGGCGTAGCGTCACTGCGGCGATCCCGGCCGGGCCACCGAAGGCGATCAAGGGATGTGGGTAAGCCGGGATCCTGCGGGGCGGCAAGACGCTGATGGATGTCAAGGACGTGGCGGTGACCAGTCGCAGCACCTCTTGTCCTGTGCAGGAGTCCCACAGTCGCACCGTCGTGTCCCTGAGTCCGGTGCTCACGATGAGGGGGCGAGAAGCGGGTGGCTGCACGATGCCGAGGGCGGATACGGCTCCGTCGTGCCGGGTCGGCATCGTGAACGGCTCTTTCTCCGGCGCATCCGGCTCCCACAGGCGTACTGTGCCGTCGGCTCCTCCAATTGCCAGGAGCCACTGGCCCTCTTCGTCTCCCGGGCAGACGGCCAGGCACTCCACGGGGCCGATGTGGCCCGGCCACTCGTCGTGCGGTTCGTGAAACGGGCGACACAGCAGTACGCCTTGATCAGAGGCGACAGCGAGAACATCGCCCGACGACAGGGGTAGGCGCGCCAGCGCGCGGACGGGTCGGCCGGTGCTCCTGTGAGCGTGAAGCCACCCCAGCACTTCGCCGGTCGCCAGGTCGCAGTACGCAACCGCCCCGCGGCTTGTTCCTATGGCCAGGACGGTTTGTGCACCATCGACGAAGGTGGTGAACGCGGTCGCATGGTCCCCTTCCGAGGTCCAGGCGTCCATCAGCCACCAGTCGCCGCTCCAGCAGCCAACTGTCCCGTCTGGCAGTCCGACAACGACCGTCACAGAGCCGTCCGACGCTTTATGCGTGGTGAGGGCTGTCACCGGGCCGTCGATTCCTGTGTGGGGCAGGGCGATCGATCTCGTGACCTCTCCCGTGTCGGCCAACCTCATGACCAGGTTCCGGTCGGGGCCGACCGAGACCAGCTCGGCGGGACCGAGGCTGCCTGGCAGCACTGCGAGCAGCGTTCCGTCGGCAGACCGGGAGGGTCCCACCGCGCGACGGGTCCACACCTCGGGGTTCCAGACACGGACAGTCTGGTCGAGCGAACCGGAGACCAGGATGGGGGCTCCGTCGAGACCGGGTACAACCGCCATACCTGTTACGGCGCTTGTGTGGTCGGTGGGGAACCGGCAGGTCTCTTCGCCTGTTTCGGGATTCCACAGCTGTACGGCGCCGTCATCAGTGCCGACCGCGAGCAGAGAACCGGAGCCTGGCTGAGGGTAGGGCGTCAGCACGGTTGCGGACTGCCTGATCGTGCAGTGCCGGCGTTCGGCACCGGTCAGGGTGTCCCAGAATCTGACCGTTCCCGAGGCGTGCGTGGCCAAGGCCAGCACGGGACTGCCGTTCCGCCCATCGAGCAGGGCAAGTGCGGATACCTGCTCCCTCGGAACCGGCACGGTGCACACCGGGTCGAGAGAGGTGCCGTCGAGGATTTCGACGGCGTCTGCTCTGTGAACGGCCAGGAGTGTGCGGTCATCGGGGAGGGCCAGGGCGGCGAGTGTGTTAACCGGACTCACCGGGGCGTCTCCATCCGCTGCATCGTCGGTCAGAATGATCCTGGTGAGCGGATCGCATAGGACAAGGCCCTCGGACGTACCGATCGCCAGCCGGACCGCCCCGTCCCGGCCGCTGAAGGACACCATGTCGTGAACGGGCCTGGTGACCGGCAGTTGCGCGGTATGGCCGCTCAGCGGGTCGCACGTCCACGCGCCGTTGTCGCAGCCGACGGCCAGCAGGGGCTCTCCCTGCGGACCGGACACGACAGCCAGCGCACGCGCGAAGGGGCCGTGCCCAGGGACCGGTGGGCCGACCGGAGTCACGGTGGACGGATCCCATACCCGTACGGTGCCGTCGGTGCCGCCCGCGGCAATCAGCGGTGTCCCGTCCCGCAAGGCGAAGGACACGAGGGAGCAGACATCCGCGCCTTCCCGTGCCAGGACGTTGCCCGGAACCTTGAGGTCCTTCCACCTCGGCACGAAATGCCCGACGGCCGGGCTGCTGGTGTCGCGGGTGTCCAAAGGAACAGCGGCCTCGGGCTCCCATAGGGAGAAGCGCAGGCTTTCCGCACGCGCGAGGGGTGGCGCGTCGGCGAGGAAGGGCTCGATCCGCGTCCACGCCAAGAGGCGCGTCATGCCCTCGGCGTGCTCCGACAGAAGTCCGAGCGCACCCCGCACGTTGCCGCTCGTCTCGTAGGGCAGGAACTTTTCGGTGACGATCCTGTCGTTCAGCACACCTCCGGCTGCTGCGTGCTGGATCAGGTGGCGGCACAGATACGGGTGCGGCGGTTCGTCCCTCGGTTCCTGCAGTGCGCTGAAAGCGACAGCCAGTTGCTGGTGGGCCTCCCTGGTGGCCGCCATCGATTCCTCAGGTGTGCTGGGCGTCGCCGTGTCACCGAGAAGGGCGCGGAAGTTGCCCCGCAGCACTTCGCTGATGCGCTCGTGAATCGGCCGGTAGACGTACCTGTCGTCCTCCACTCCGGTCGTCAGGTAACCCTTGAGCCGGCTCTCCTGTACCTGCCGGACCACCGTCTGGGGAGCGGCGGTGGCACTTCCTGCCAGCGTTTGCACCGCGCATGGCCACACGTCGGCCCACGGGAGGCCGCTCCCTTGCGCGAGTGCTGTGGCTCGCAAGGCCTGAACGAGGTGCTCGGCTGCCAGGCCGGTGTCGCGTTGTGTCGCGTCGAGGTCCTGCCGCAGGAGCTCCTGTGTCCCCTGCCGCAGGGTGCGCCGCCACTCCGGGTCGTCCGGGTCAGGCAGCCGCCGCCCCAGTGCGTGAAGCGCTGCGGCGGCGAGGCGGGCGTCGAGGAACGACGGTGCCACCTCCTCGGCCACCGCGGCAGCGAGCTCGTCCAGCCTGCAGGGGTCCGGACGTTCTGACGAGTCGGAACCGTCGAACAGGGCCCTGAGCAGCGTGCTCACGTACGCCGCGATGTCATCCGCGGTGCCGGTGTCCGTCCGCAGGGGCTCGTCCGCGTCCGTGGAACGGACCAGGAGGTCTAGCAGATCCGATGTCCGGTCCTGTGAGGGGCGGAGTCGGCCAACTGTGGCTGCCTGCGCACTGCGGATGCCCAGAAGCATCCGGACGGCGGGCTGTCCGTCGTCCGTCCACTGGTCGGCCAGTTGGCGGATGAGGTTGGTGACAATCCATCGGGGGTTCCTCGCCTCGTCGATGCCGTCGATGACGATCGTGAGAGGCCGGCCCTCCTGGCGGACGGTGGCCAGCACGTGGTCCAGAAGCTGATCGAGTGGGCTGATCCCTCTGGCACCGGTGGGCGGCTTGTCCGCGATCGCTGTGTACAGTGCCGCGGCCAGCCCATCAACGTCCGTGTTCCGGGCGAGCACCGCAGCATCGACGACTCCCTCCGGCACGAGGAGATCGGGCGGTATCGCCTTGATGAACGGCCGGTACCTCTCGTCGGACCGGAACGTCGGATCGCTGAGTGTGACGGCCCGAGCGAGCAGTGCGGACTTGCCCGACCCTGCTTCCCCTGTGACGACGAGTGTGCCGCTCCGCCCCTCAAGGAAGTCGGTCATGCGCCGTGCATGGCTGGTCCGGCCGGTGAAGTACCAGCCAAGATCATCGTGAGAAGGCCGACCGGAAGCGCGGGAAAGCCAGTACGAGTCGAGGTCGGGCCGGAGCTCGTAGCCGGGGTTGGGGAGGCAGGGGCTGGGCTGCTCGTGGTCGCTGCGACTCGGCAGGCCATGTTCCGGCCAGAGGAACTGGACTTCGGGTGCGACCCCCGGTTCGTACAAGGCCGTCATCGACGCGAAAAGTTCTTCAAAGCTTAGGTGAGAGCGTGCGAACCCAGACTCTGGAGACTTGAAGTGAGCGAAAACTGCTTCAAGAAAGCGCGTGAACTGTTCCGGATGTGGGGTCCCCGTCTCGTTGGCAGACGAGATGACAACGAGCGAGTTCAGCTTCCGCCGTGTGTCGTTCAGCGCTTGAACGCGCTTCAGCAGATCCCTGCGGAGGACACCGGAGAAGCAGGAATCAACCATGACCAGGACATGGTCGGCATCGGAATCCAGCACCCTCGTGATCAGGTCGGCGGTCTGAAACGCCGTCGCCGGAAGACGGTGCTCGCGGGACTTCGGCAGCAGCAGGAAATGATCATCTGACGGCCGACCGACTCCGTGGCCAGTGATGTAGACGACAAGGGCGTGATCGTGGGCAGCGTCCTCCGGCCTCTGCTCATCCAGGAATGCGCGGAGATCGTAAACGCTGTGGAGTTTCTCGGGTGCAGCAATGGTGAAGCTGCGCTCCGTGCCGAGACCCTCATCGGCCCACCACCCCCTCACGGCAGCGACCTGTGCGGCGATGCCCTTTCTGAAGACGGCGTCTCTGGCAGCGTCGTCGGTGTCGTACTCCGAGACAGCAATCTCGACCAACCGTCGTTGCTTCGTCTTCGGAGCCGTGCCCTGATTCACCGCCAGTCGTCCGCAATCACGCGCGCGACCGGAGTGGTCCGCAGGTAGCGGAGTGCGCTGTGCGGGTCACCGATGCCGTTGTTGACTTCCGCATCGGTGACCTCCGGCGAGAGAGTGCTGAGCCCCGTGCCTCCGGAGATGAAGTCTCCGGGGTCGAAGACGTTGACCCATGCGATGCCGCCGGGCAGCTTCAAAGGCTCTCCGTCGGCGATGTTCAGCCCACGCCGCACCGAGGGGATGGTCAAAGGGGACCCGCACGTCACGAGCGTGTGCACGGCAGCTGTCCGGTCCGGCGCGATCTCGCCCCGGCGCAGCAGGTCGTAAGCGATCACGCTGCCCAGTGAATGCCCGATGACGACGGAGGTATCCGCACCGAAAGCCTCGGCAACCAAGGCCCGAACCTGCGCGGCGAGGTCGGGCTCGTACAGGTAGAACCGCACCTCACGCATCGTGCTCACGAAGAGCTTGCCCCCGCCTCGGGGGAAGCGGCGGTCGTACGCCATCACCAGCCGCGTCAAGCGCGCAGGCCAAAGCTGCGGCAAACCAAGCGTCTGCAACCCCAGCTCCTGGACACGGGCCAGGTCTTCCTGACGGACGACTTCCTCCAGCGCCGTGGCTACGAAGTCGGCTTCCTCCTCGTTCAAAGGCACCGAGGCGTCGAAGAGATCCTCCTCTGGGCCCAGATGGTTCGCTCCTCGTGCCAGGAGCCCCGTCCAGTGCGGCAGTTCCAACGCGCCAGCAGGTAGGTCCGGCATGTCCAGCTCGCCAAGACCGCCATTGAGAGCTCGGGACCAGTCGTCCGTCAGCTGCGCTTTCGACGTCCTGGTATGCCGAATGCCGTGTACCCCAACTATGCCCGTCACGTTCCTGCTTCCCCCACCTGCATGCCGTTCAGTCAGACAACGAGACTAGTGCGGCTCCGTGTTCTGACGAGCGGAATCCGACTTCTTGGGCGCCGACTGCTCCACGGCTCCTTGCTGCGCCACCAAGCAGCATTCGGATGAATTGTTAGCGTGTACCTGGTACACCTGCGGCGATGCATCCCCGCGGGTGCGGGGAGCAGCACGCGTGACCGAGGCCGATCAGGTGGGTGTCGGGAACATCCCCGCGGGTGCGGGGAGCAGAACGCGCTCGGCCACCTGGACGCGAACGCGCTGGGAACATCCCCGCGGGTGCGGGGAGCAGGCGTTGGCCATGCCCCCGGGACCGGTCGCTCGGGGAACATCCCCGCGTGTACGGGGAGCAAGTGAGGATCCCCCCAAGGACGTCGAAGAAGTCGCGAACATCCCCGCGGGTGCGGGTAGACAGGGCATCCGGTCCTCCACCGACACCCAGTCCGGAGGAACGTCCCCGCGGGTGCGGGGAGCAGGCCGGAATGGACACGATCGGCCCGGTGCCCGGGGGAACATCCCCGCAGCTGCGGGGAGCCGGGCAGGTCGAACACTCCGGCGAGCGTGGTGGGTGGAACATCCCCGCGGGTGCGGGGAGCGGCGAGGATCAGAACCTAGACCCCGCGCGATTCGTGGGAACATCCCCGCGGGTGCGGGGAGCAGTGCCGGAGGCGCCGCTGCATCGAGGCGCGGATGGGAACATCCCTGCGGGTGCGGGGAGCAGCCATCGACAGCAGCTTTGGCGGAGGGCGCCCAGGGAACATCCCCGCGCGTGCGGGGAGCAGTCGAGCTGGTGGAGGGAGCCGAACGGCCACCAGGGAACATCCCCGCGGGCGCGGGGAGCAGGCCGTGGCCTTCCGTGATGACCACAACGAGCCGGGAACATCCCCGCGGGTGCGGGGAGCAGTACCTGCGCGCGAGCACGGTCACCACCGGCGGGGGAACATCCCCGCGGGTGTGGGGAGCAGGCGGTCGGGTTTTGGGTAGCGGTCTTTGCTCTGGGAACATCCCCGCGGGTGCGGGGAGCAGCCACCGACGGCTCCGGTGGTGGCGGCTCCGAGGGGAACATCCCCGCGGGTGCGAGGAGCAGATCATCGACCAGGCGATCGATATCGCCAAGCAGGGAACATCCCCGCGGGTGCGGGGAGCAGGACAAAGCAGCTTCCAGCGCGGGCCAGGGCAAGGGAACATCCCCGCGGGTGCGGGGAGCAGACCGGTCCGAACGCGCGCCTGATGCTGCATCAGGGAACATCCCCGTGGGTGCGGGGAGCAGTCGGGCATGCTGGCACTGACCCCGGAGGGCTGGGGAACATCCCCCGCGGGTGCGGGAAGCAGCGCGAAAGCGAGTTCGGCGCCGAGGTCCGCATGGGAACATCCCCGCGGGTGCGGAGAGCAGCGCACCTCGTGCAGCGTGGCGAGACTCCTCGGGGGAACATCCCCGCGGGTGCGGGGAGCAGTGGTCGGGATCGGCAGCATCTACACCGCCAACGGGAACATCCCCGCGGGTGCGGGGAGCAGTCCACCGGTCCCGGCGGAAGCCAGTCCGGCAGGGGAACATCCCCGCGGGTGCGGGGAGCAGGCGACGGTCCCACCCGCCCCGATGATCGCGGCGGGAACATCCCCGCGCCTGCGGGGAGCAGCCGTGCCCGACAAGGTCAACGGACAAGTTCCAGGGAACATCCCCGCGCCTGCGGGGAGCAGCTGAGCTTGGACGGGATGAAGCGGACCGTGCGGGGAACATCCCCGCGCCTGCGGGGAGCAGGGGAAGTGCGCTGGGGGGAAGTGACCACCGCAGGGAACATCCCCGCAGGTGCGGGGAGCAGCGAACTCGTGGCGCGCGACCTGGTCGCGGGGGAGGGAACATCCCCGCGGGTGCGGGGAGCCAGACGGCCACGTCCTCCGCAGCGACGAGAGCGCCGGGACCATCCCCGCGGGTGCGGGGAGCAGGCCGGAATGGACACGATCGGCCCGGTGCCTGGGGGAACATCCCCGCAGCTGCGGGGAGCCGGGAAGGTCGAACACTCCGGCGAGCGTGGTGGGTGGAACATCCCCGCGGGTGCGGGGAGCAGGTGATGACGTTCGTCAGCGTCAGGCCCGGCACGGGAACATCCCCGCGGGTGCGGGGAGCAGGCTGTCTGACCTGCTGGTCTGGGGCTAGGACTGCACGGTTTCGCGTACTTTCACCGATCTCAGCAAAGGGTGCATTTCGTGCTTATCTCTTTCTGGGGTGGGTGCCGATAGCGAATCGGTCACCTTATGGCTTGAGTGTGCCTGTCGGGGGCTGGATAGCTCTATCGGCTGCAGATCAAGTTTGTTTCCTCGGTTTGGCCTGCTGGGTTTTAGTTTGCGTGTAGGCATCTTGCATGACCAGTGGAGGTGTTGTCGGTTGTGGGTGTTGTCGCGGCTTCAGGTGTCGGCGCGGTCGCAGACCCGCGGGCGGAAACGGCGCCCCCTCCATCCCGGTGCCGGCCGATCCCCCGCCGGAGGCATTGCCTTGACCGTGGCCCGCATCATGCGGTGGTCGACACAACCGGGAAGATGGCAGACCCGCGCAGCCCAGCGGCCCATGCGCCGGCGCTCACTCCGGCGACTGGGTGCGTCCGGATCGGCGCGGACAACCCGATTCCACGGCATCGCTCATCGCACTGCGCGCTCACCGCGCGCCGCCGCCAATAGGATCTAATGGGCAGGCACACGCGGAGTAGACGAATACTGATCATCACTGGTCGAAACTCCGTCGTGGACTCGAATGCCCCTCAACCTTGGATGGTTGTGCATGACCTCTGCCTCCCCTCATCTCGATCCTGCCCTGCCCTGCCCTGCCCTGCCCTGCCCGCACAGGACACGGCAGGCTCGCGACCTGCGCCGCAGCACAGCGATCTTTTTCTCCAGCCGCGCTACACCGTCGACCTGCCGCCGCTGGATGAGGAGGAAGACACCTTCTCCCCGCCCTCGCCCCGGCCCGCACAAAAGCGGCGCGGAGCCACCCGAGGTCGTTGACCGCGGACAGTCCCGTGCGCGAAGCCTCGGTGCTATCCACGAACGAGGTGGTCAAGTCGGTACCGTGCCAGCTCCGCAACCGGCCCGCTCCAGCGAGGACCTGGCAGCGCCATCCGTCCCTCTCCAGACCTCGGCCTATCTCGTGAGACGGGCCGTGTGCGATCCAGCGAAGGCGCTCAGGCTCGCGTCGGCCTCGCCGAGGTGGACCAGCGCTGAGTGCCGCCAAGGATGAAGCGGTGCCGCCACATCGTCAAGACCTCTTGGCGGGTCATTGACCCCGTCGGCGACGTCCAGGTGTCGGAGGCGAACGACGTGGGTGCGTCGGGCTGCTGGACGTCGACCGGACACAGATTCACCCACTTGTTGGTGTGGATCTGTCGCTCACCGTGGGTCTTTCACTCCGTACCTGCGGCGCCTCTCGATCGGTCTCCAGGCGCCCCGCCGAGCTCCCAGCGGCCTCAAACGGCGCAAAGTCTCCATCGGGGCATGCGGCCGCGCGTTCGGCACCCCCTGCATCCACGAACACGCCTGCGTTCGCTGTCCGATGCTCTGGCCCGACGCTGCCCAGCGTGACCGTCTCGTCGAGATCCGCGACAACCTCCTCGCCCGCATCGCCGAGGCCGAACGCGAAGGATGGCTCGGTGAGATGGAAGGGCTGCGGGTCAGCCTTGCCGGAGCAGAGGAAAAGCTCACCCAACTCGAAAGGCGCCCATCCCGCGTCGTCGTTGACCTCGGCATTCCCGTCAGCAGGACGCCATCCTCATGACGGCCGTCCGAGGCCCGGACAGCTTGGTGCCGCCATGCGGCAAGATACGAGCGAGGACATAGAGGGGGGTCTCATGGACGGCAAACTCTGCGATGGCTGGGTTCACTCGCTCAATGCTCAGACACTCTGTTTCACGGGCAAAGTGCTCATCGATGGGGAATGGACAGTCCGAAAGGACTGCGAGGAGATAGCCCAACAGCTCGGTGCAAGCTGGAAGACGGACTTCTCCCGCAAGATCACAGTCTTCGTACACGGCGATCTCGCCAGCCAGGCCGTGACCGACCCGCACCGCGAGTACAGCAAGAAGCTCGTGCGCGCGGCATGGGAACGCGACCGGGGATACCACGTATGCGTCGTGGACGGGGATGGCTTCGCTGACCTGATCGGCGGACATCCCGCGCGCTGCCGAGAGCTGCAACGGGCGCAGGGCATCGACGATCACGTCCTTGTCCTTCCTCAGACTGGAGACGGGATCTTGGGCGGCCCGCTTCAGCAACACAGAGTCGGCCGCCACGAGCCTGGTGCACTGGCGCTCGACCTTGCCCACCTCGACAAGGGCACGGAAGCGCACGAGTCGACTATCGCGGAACTCATCGAACACCTGGGACGCCAGCACATCGAACTCCGCGGACACGCTCGCAATGCTCCCCGCTTCGATGCGGGCTGGTCACGCGGCAACGATGTCTTCATCGCCGAGGTCAAGAGTTTGACTGGCGCAAGTGAAGACCAGCAGATTCGACTGGGGATCGGGCAAGTCCTCGACTATGCCCATCAACTTCAACTGGCGAGGACATGTGGTCGAGTGCGTCCCGTCCTGGTGCTGGAGAAACAGCCGACCGCCTCCAGATGGACCTCACTCGCGGAGGCCAGCGGGATCCTACTCACATGGGCCCCCGACTTCGCCGGGTGCTGAAGCCTCGTATCACCCTTCCACGGAAGGGTGATACGGCGGAGAGCAGCTGCTCACGCGGAGCCGCATCGCACAAGTTCAGAGAAGGCGTCATCAACCAGGGCCTGTTCTACCTGGGATGGCTGATGGACCATCGCGCCGAGTTCGAGCAGCTGGTCCGCGACTGGCTCGGGGTGACGGCCGCGTCCCAGGTCCTGTGGAGCGGACCGCGCCTGATCTGTATCACCGGCGACTTCACGCGCTACGACGTGCATGCCGTTCGCGAGCACAGGCGGTCGATCGACCTGGTCCGCTACCGACTCTTCGGCAGCGACCTGCTCGGCCTTGAGACCGTGGCGTCCGTGAGCGGCGGCATGCAGGTAGCACGTCGGCCGCGCCGCCAGGCGGTTGCCCGGGCGGCGGCCGACGTCCAGGGCGCGTCGATGGTGGAGCTGGCGAACGCTGTCGATGAGGTACTACTCGGGCTCGGGGACGGTGTGAACCGCGTCGAGCGCAAGACCTACCGGGCCTATCAGCGGCTGCGGAACTTCGCCTGTCTCTGCCCGCCGCAGCGCAGCAAGCTGCTGGTCTACCTGAAGGTCGATCCGCAGGACGTCGACCTCGTTCCGGGTTTCACCCGTGACGTGTCCGGTCTCGGTCACCACGGGACGGGTGATCTGGAGGTGCAGCTGCGTACGCCGCGAGACGTGGAGCGGGCGCAGGATCTGTTCCGCGCCAGCTACGCGGCGGCGTGATCGTCTGCCGGCCTATGGCTGCTCTGTGGCCGTGGGGTGGCCCCTTTCGACGTGCGAGTAGGGCGTGGCGGTGGACTACCAATGATGTGCGGGATCGCCGGTTGGGCTAACCGGCGATCCCGCGCTATGTTGCCCCGCTCTTGCGTGCTGACGATCAGCGCGTACGGCTGGCAGCGGGGGTGGCCGCGACCGCGGGGGTGACCGGCGGGCTGGTGACGAGGCTCGTTCTGCGTTCGGGGGTTCCGGTCTGTGGGTGGCGAGTGCCGGTTTTGTGGGCGAGGGCCTCGGAGAGATCGGCCAGCAGCGAACTCGGGGTGTGCGGGGACGCGGTGACGGCCCAGGTGGGCCGGTCAGGGCCGGGACCGGCCCAGACGGTCCAGGTGGCCAGGTTCTGGCTCGGGTGCTGGGCGGTGAAGGCGTCGAACTGGACGCCCGCGTCCCCGGTGGGGGACGTCCAGCGGATCCATCGCCCGTCCACGGTGTGCTTCCACCCGGCGTCGGAGAGGGGCTGCGTGGCCACGGTGACCATCTTCTCGTCCACCGGGGCGCTGATGGCCGCGTCCCAGCCGTCGCCGTCGCCGTCGCCGTCGGCGAGGTGGTTCAGCAGCTCCTCCAACATCGGGTCGGGGATGGCGCCGGTCGCGGTGAGGACCCACATGCGGTCGGAAACGGGTGTCTCGTAGGCGGCCACGGTCCACGCTGTTTCGTGAGCGGGCGTTTCGTGGACGCGCTCGATGCGCAGGGTCTGGGACTCGTGGATGGCGTGGGTCGTCTCGTCCGACCAAGTCCGCCACTTCTCCCATTCGCTGTGGGAGTCGAGGAGCGCGTCGTGGTCGCCGGCATCGGCCAGGTAGGCCGGGACGGTCTCCGGCTCCGCACGGGCCGGTTCGGCCTTGGCTGCGGTGAGCGAGAGCGGGGCGCGGGCCTCGGCAGCGGCGCGTTCGTTGTCGGTCAGGGGTGCCGGGCCGGGGCGCATCTCGGCGCCGTGGACCTTCTCGAAGGCGAGCAGGGCCCCAGCGGGTCCCCTGGACGTCGGCCGCCGCCCGGGCAACCGCCTGGCGGCGCGGGTGAGTCGAAGGTGTCGGTGACCTGGCGCAGGTGGTCCTCGCCGTGGAGGTAGACGGACTTGCCGTTGCGGTGGAGGTAGGTGCCGACCGCGACGGTGGTAGTGGCCGTCGTGGGCGTGGGCGTGGGCGTGGATGAGGAGCTGGCCGTGGCGGATGTCGTCGTGGACCTTCTGCGCCTGATTGGAGACGTCGCGGATTTCGCTGCGGGTGCACCACGACATCGGATAGTTCGCCCAGGTCCATTCCTCGTCCATGGCCTCCTGGAGCCGAGGGGTGATCTCCACGGTGATGTCGTCGGCGGACAGGTGTTTGGCTGCGCCCTTGGCCCAGAAGGGCTCTTCATGGTCGATGCGGACCAGGACCAGGACGTTGTCGGCGACGACGGTCCAGTCGGCTGCCTCCAGACTCAGGTGGGCAACGTGGGCCTGGGTGCCGGTCAGGACAGCAGTCACGGCGCTTGGATGGGCGGGGTGGGTGTCGAGGCGAACGTGGGCGTCGATGGTGGGAGTCACGTTGGGGTGTCGTCTCTTCTGCCGGTGGCCGGGCCTTCGGGTCCGGCCACCGGCGTGTGCGGGGTGCTATCGGGTTGCTCGCGCGGCGCGGCCGGTGTACGCGGCCGTCGTTGTTGGCGGGCCGGCACGGGTGGTGGGCGCCGGTCGCGGTTGCGGCGTCGGGACCGTTCCGGTGGCGTGCTGCCAGCGGGTGCGGACGGCGCCGATGTCGGCGAGGGAGCGGCGGGCACCGACGACGAGCTGGAACGGGGTGTTCGCCGTGTCGCCGGCGTACGCCTCGATGCGCCGGCCGGTGCGACCGGCGGTGGCCAGGAGGGAGCGCTGCAGTGCGCGCTCGCTCCAGTGCTCCACGGAACCGGCCGGTTCGGCCAGCAGGTGGAGCACCTCGCCCGGTTCGCTCCCGTCGTCGAGCAGGCCGCGCTGTTGGGCCTCCCACAGGACGGTGACGGGGTCGACGGGCTCGCGGCGGCGCGCCAGGGCGGTCAGGCACTGCCACAGGCCGACGTGCAAGGGCAGGGTGAGGTCGTCGGGTAGTAGCCACCGGACGGACTCGATGTCGGCGGGGTTGGCGGTGGCGGTCGCGAGCAGCATCTGCTCCTCCTCGACCGCCTCCGTGTAGTCGGGCGCGACGGGCGGCGATGGTGCCGCGGTGCGGGGCAGCACGCCTGCGCGCGGCGGGAAGCGGGCTGCGATGTCGTCCACGACCGCGGCGAGCGCGTCGGCCTCGGCGAGCACCGCCTGGACGGGGTGCGGGAGGGAGACATCGTGGACGGTCTGGACGAGGCGTTCGGCGGCCGTCTGCAGACGGCGGCGGGCATGTTCGGCCTCGACCATCCGCGCGTAGGCAGGCGCGTGGCGGGGCCAGGGGCAGACCTGGACGAGGGTGTGCAGGTACGAGGCGGTCAGCCCGCGAGCCTGCTCGAGTCCCGTGGCGAGCACGCGGTCGAGCCACTTGGTGTTCTTTGCGTGCTCGGCAGGGTCGGGCAGTGGCAGGGTGGTGATCGCGGCGTACAGGGCAGCGTGCGCGGCGGTGGAGAACGAGTCGGCGGCGATGCCGCTCACGTCGTCCAGGCGGTACGGGTCGAGGAGGAGGGCCCCGAGCAGGGCCTGCTCGACGTGGAACACCGGCTGGGGCGGGGCGATGGCGTCGAGGTCGTCTTCGTCGGGTTCGGGGGCGTGGGGCATCAGGCGGCGAGGGTGAAGTCGTCGGAGTCGAGGGTGCCGCCGAGGTGTGGGGCGAGGAGGTGGCCGGCGAGCAGCGGGGGCACGGCGTTGCCTATCTGGGAGAACTGCTGGCCCTTGTTGCCGGCCCAGGGATAGTCGGCGGGGAAGGTCTGCAGGATGCCCGCCTCGCGGGCGGTGATCCGGATCGGCTCGGGAACCGCTGGCGCGTCGACATCCATGGCCGGCGGTGAGGCGGGCTCGGCGATCCAAGTGCACTCATTCGCGCGGTGCCCGAAGAACAGCGTGCCAGTCGGCTCGGACAGTGGACGGACAGTGGCGTTGGCCTGGTTGTTGCTGCGCAGGGACCAGGACCAGCGGTGCGCCTCGGCGGTGAACGTCGGCGCCGGAGCGTCGGCGGCTCGGTTCTCGCGTGTGCCGTGCCGAGCCGCCCATCCGGCGCCTTCGCGGCGGGACTGCAGGACCACTCCGTCCGGCCGGGGCATCCAGGTGCCGCGATCCCGGGCGTCGGACAGCGTCTTGCGGGAGCCCGACGGGAACGGTTCGGGTCCGCCGCCGGGGCCACCGCCCGCGCAGACGGTGGGGACGGGCCGGTCGGTCGCGCCCCATCCCAGGGCCTCGGCCATGCTGACCCAGCGGGCGCGGCCCGGACCGAACAGCGAGTCCGGCTCGGCGAGTTGTGAGTGCGTGGGGGTAGGCGGCTGCGCAATACGGACGCGGGAGGCCAGGAGTATCGCCCGCTTCCTGGTCTGCGGGACGCCGAAGTCGGCCGCGTTGAGGATCCCGTACCAGACGGAGAACCCCCACTCGCGCAGGACGGCCGCGTACTGCTTCCACAAGGGCAGGACGTGCGGCACTTCCTCCATGGCGACCCAGTCGGGCTCGCCGACCGTGTTCAGGGCGTACAGATAGCGCATCGGCTCGGCAGCGAGCAGGGAGCGCTCGTCGCGGCACGCGGCGAGGAGGCGTTCGCGGGTGTCGCGTCCGGCGGCCAGGTCCTCGACCGCCGCGTGCACCAGCGGCTGGTCGAGCAGGCCGAGGCGTTTGCCGGCCATGCTCCACGCCTGGCACGGAGGGGAAGCGATCATTCCGCGGGTGCGGCCGATGAAGGGCCAGGTCGGATACATTGCCACGTCGGTGCGGATGGTCAACTGCCCAGCCGCGGCCCGGGTCTTGCACGCCCACTCGTCCCATTCCAGCCCGACGTCGCGCACGCCGAGGACGTGCAGCGCCCTGCTCCAGCCGCCCGGCCCCGCGAAGAGGTCGAGTATCACGTGGCCAGCCCGAAGTCGGACTGTGTCGGCGCGTGCTTCGCGACGGCGCGGGCGGTGATCGCCTGCGACGCGCGGGCGGACGCCGCGGATAGCTCCTCCGCGCCGGGCTCCCGGTACCACGGCCGGAGGTCGAGCATGGCGGCGCGCATGCCGGTGGCGAAGCAAAGCGCAGTGCCCTTGGGCAGGGCGCGGATCGCGTCGGGGGGCAGGATCCGCTCCTGCCGCATCGACACCGATGTGCTCTTGCCGGACTCTGAGTGCGAGGTGGACGTGGTCTCCACGTCGTGGTCGCCGATCAGGCGGCTGAGCTTGTCGGCGAAGTCGGGGTCGTCGATGCCGCTGCCGATCACCTTGACGGTCGAGGCGGACCACATGGCGTCCATGCCCGCGTCTCCCCAGACCTTCTGGCCCTGGCGGTAGGACTGCAGGATCGTGATCGGGATGATCCCGCGGCTGCCGAGGTGGGAGTACAGGTCTGGCAAGTCGCTGATTTTGCACACGTTGGCGGCCTCGTCGAGGATCGCCAGCATGGGCGGATCCAGGCGCCCGCCGGCACGTTCGGCCTGGGCGGTCGCGGCCCGCATCACCGAGTCTGCGCACGCGGCGATCAGCGCCGAGGCTCCGCCGCCGCCGTCCTTGCTGAGCAGGAACAGCGTGTCGGTGGACGTGACGAACTGCTCCGGCCGGAATTCCGGGACGTCCTTCTGCGGGGTCACCCACGCGGCGATTTCCGCGTTTAGGAGTGCGGAGGCGTACTGCCGGGCTGTCTCGTAGATGCCGTCCCTCGTTTCCGGGGGGCCCTCGACGGTGCCCTTGAGCTGAGTGGCGACGGCGGCGAAGTCGTGGTCGCGCAGGATGTCCAGCGGCGTGCGGTCGGCGGGGAAGGCGAGCCACTGCATGATGTCGGTGATGGGTCGCTCGTCGAGCGCCGCGGCCAGGAGCAGCTGGGACAAGATGTTGCTGCCGGCCTTCGACCAGAAGTCGCCCTGCTGGGAGGCGTCTACCGAGGCTGCGAGGAAGTGTCCGGCCAGCCGGTTCGCCCCGTCCAAGGTGGTCGCGCTGGCGAGAGGGTTCCACCACATCTCGCGGGCGGCATGCGCGATCTGCTGTGGATCCATGGTCCACACCGCCCCCGCCCGGGCCCTTGCCTCGTAGGCGGTGGTGAAGGCGTCGCCGGCGGCCTTGTTCGACGTCAGCAGGACCGGGCCGGGTGCGCCGAGCATGGACGGGATGGCGAGCGAGGTGGTCTTGCCGGACCGGGGCGCCATGATCGCGACGGTGACGTCCTCGAACCCCATCCGTACCTCGTGGCGGCTGCCCTGCAGGTTGCCGAGAAGGATGCCGGTGTCCTTCGCGTCGATGTGCTTGCTGTCCTTCAGGCTGGGGCGCAGGGAGCGGGCTTTGTCGGTGATCGCCTTGGCCATCAGCGGCTCGATGTCCCGGGCCTTGGCCATGTCGGTGATCTTCTTCCGGCCGCCTCTTCGGTTCTTGTGCTGGGCGCACAGGACGCCCGCCCCCACCCCGAGGGCGAGGAGCAAGAGAACGGGGACGATGCGGGCACCGATCAGAAGGGACGTTTCTCCTGTGGCGGGCCAGACCTGCTCGGGGTGGAGCAGGGCGTTGGTCGGCTGGTAGGGGGCCCAGCTGGCTCCGGTGAGGTAGGCGGTGATGTTGCCGGACAGCCAGGCCAGGTGGGACAGGGGGACGACGACGGCGAGCACGCCGATCAGGAGGCGCAGGACGAGGTCGTATCCGTCGGTGTTGCTGCTGGAGGAGGAAGGGGGCAAGGGCTACGTGCTTCCGGGCGGGGAGGTGAGGGTCAGCGGCTGCGGCCGTGCCTGGGCGGCGCCTGCCGCGAGGGGATCGGGACCGGCGGCGTGGGGGTGTGCCGGGCAGCGAGGGAGTGGACGCGGTCTTCCAGCGCGTCGGCGACGCACACGGCGAGCACGTCGGTGGTCTTGCGGGTGACGACGTCCTGGTCGAGGGTCGGCAGACTGCGCCGGCTGTCGGTGCGGTGCACGGGCTTCGGGTCGGCGAGCGCGGCGGTGAACGCGGCGACGAGGTGTGGCGGGGTGTGGGCGCCGAAGCGGGCCTGCCAGACCTTCTGGTGCATGGCGAGGGTGACGGTGACGAACCAGGCTCCCGGATCAGCCGGTGTTCCCAGCCGCTCGACGTACGCAGTCTTGTCGGGGGAAGCGAGGCCGTTACCGGCGTACGGTGACCAGCCGGCCTGCCGGAGCGCTCCGTACGGGTCGCACGGCGCGTCAGTCGCTGGGGCCGGATCGGTGAGGGCGTCGCTGACTGCGGCGATCAGCTCGACCGCGGTGCGGGCGCCGAAGCTCGCGTACCAGGCGGGCCGGTTCGGCTCTGCGGCGTGGTGCAGGCTCCACCACTGGTCATCGGGGTCGGGCTCCAGGCGCAGGAGGGCCTTCTGATCGGGGCTGGAAAGCAGGACGCGCGGCATCAGGGGGTCGTCGCCGTGACTCCATCCGCAGGCGCGGTGGAGGGGGACGGTGATCCAGGCGGGATCGCCCCCGCCGGCGAGGTGGCGCGGGGTGATGAAGTCGACCTCGACGGTCTCGGGAGTCGGCGGCATGGTCACTTCCGTGCCGCAGTTCGCCGGGCGGATGCGAGGGCCGGTGTGGGAACCAGGGGTGAAGGGGCACTGCGGGCTGCGGCGCTGATTTCCCGGAGCGCCTTGCCGTGGCTGGCCCAGTCGTCGAGGTAGCTCCACGATTCGGCGTGATGTTCGGCGAGGGCGTCGTCGAAGTCGGCGGTGCCGGGCTTGGCGGTGGCGGGCAGGGCATCGCGGGGGCGCAGCCATTGCTCGTGCAGTACGTCGAGCCGGTCGAGGGCTGTGTGCAGGACGCCAAGCTGGTAGACCCAGTGGCTCTGCACCGTGTTCTCCGGCAGTTGGGCCAGCTGTGTCTCGGCCGTCGCCAGCAGATGCCGGGCGCCGTAGCGGAGCGGTTCGAACGCCTCGGCGGTGTCGGCGTCACGCTGGCTCTTGCGCATGCCGTAGGCGTGGTCGTCGTGGGGCCAGCCGTCGAGGTCGGTGTGCTCGTCGGAGTAGGCGTCCCAGGCGTCGAGGATCTTCTGGCTGTCCCGCATGTAGTGGTCGAGGCGGCGCAGGAAGTCGCGGTGTGCGTGGTCGTCTCGGGAGATGAGGAGGAGTCCTGTCGGTTCAGCGGCGAGCGGCCGGCTGCGCGGTGCTGGCGTGGGCCGGGGCCGTCGCGGGATTCGTCTGCTGGCGGCGTGCGGTGCGGGCCTGCGCGCGGAGTGCCTTGACACGGGTGGTGTGCGCGTCGACCGTCTGCTCGGGCGTGAGGGGGCTGGGCTTCTGCGTCACGCCGTAGGTGGCAGTGCGGTCGAACATGCCGCGCTGCAACGGTGCGGGGTCGGTGAGCGCGGTGACGAAGGCGGTCACGAGGTGCTCGGGCGTATGACCGTGGAAGGCGGCGTGCCAGAGGTGAGTGCCACGGCTGCCAATGCCGACGGGGTGGTCGCGCACGTCGAAACGCCAGGCGACTCGCACCTGTTCGCGCCAGGGCACCGTGCCCGCGCCGTTCTCGGGTAGGCGCTCCACCTTGCAACCCGGCGGATCGCTGTATGCGATTCCGCGGCCGTCGATGAGCCAGCCTGCGGCGTCCAGGACGGACAGCGGGCTCGTTGGTTCGGCGGGCGCTTGAGCGACGAGCGCGTCGGTGAGGCCAGTGAGGACTTCGGCGGGGACGTGCTCGCCGAACTCGGCGTACCAGCCCGGCACGGTGCCGGAGGGCTCTGCCCGCAGCCGCCACCACGCCGAGGTGCGGGACTGCGGGTCGAACTGGAGCCGGTGGCGAAGGTCAGGGCTCACCAGGATGATCTCGGCGCTCAGGGGGTCGGAGACGGCCTTCCATCCGGCGGCGGCCAGACCGTGGGTGACGTGGCGGGCGTCTCCGGGGCCAGCGAGGTGGCGGGGGCTGGTGTCGTACGGGATCTGCACGGCGTGCTTGTCGGCGAAGGCGGCGAGCTGCCGTTCGCTCAGGGGCACCAGCAGCACCCCTGCTCGCTCGTCGGCGAACTGCCGTACAGGTCACGGAGATCGTCCAGCACGTAGTGGAGGGTGTGCTGGTCGGCCAGTTCCCATGCGGCCGTGCGCAGCTCGGTGATCAGCAGGTCGCCCTTCGCCGTGCGCGGCGTGTCCTGGTTCTCCTGCACGGCGCGGGCGAGGGCACGCAGCGTGTCGGCGAGTTGGACGGGTAGGCCCGTGTACTCGTCGAGGAGGGGCTCGACGAGGGCGAGGGCTTCTGCGGGGTCGGGGTTCTCGCGCAGGTAGTCGGTGAGGTCCGCGAGCGTTTCGGTCAGGGTGTGGATGGTGTCCGGGGTGAGTGCGGGCATCGGGCTCCTCGGGGCGGGGCTGTTGCGGTCAGCGGCGGGTGCGTGCGCCGTCGGCCGGGGTGTAGGGGCGGGCGCTGGTGCGCGGCCTGGTGCTGCGGGCGCTGTTGCGGGCCCAGGTGGCGGTGCGGGCGGCCGTGATGCGGGCTTGCTGCCACTCGCTGAGCTGGTAGGGCTTCACGGACACCGACCAGGTCCGGATCTGCGCGCTCAGCGGCACGCGTCCGCGCGGGCGCACCACGGGGTCCGGGTTGGCGAGTTCGGTGGAGAAGGCTTGCACCAGGTACATCGGGGCGTTCAGCGTGAAGTTGGCCGTCCAGCCGTTGCCCTGCTTGTCCTGCGCTCCGGTCCACCACATCGCCGCCCCGTCGGGGCTCTGCCGGTACTGCATCCACGCGGTGCCGTCGGGGCTCGTCGCCATGTAGTCCTGGCCCTCGAAGCGCGTGTGCCAGTTCTGCTCCTGCAGCGGGGCCCAGACGTTGGGGGCGTGGGCGGAGCGGGGGCGGGTGAGGGCGTCGGTCAGGCCGGCGACGATCTCCACCGGCGTTTGCCGACCCAGGTGGGCGGACCACTCGCCGTTCGCCCCGTCGGCCCGGCCGTGGATGGTCCATCCGCCGGGGAGAACGTAGGGGTCGTAGGCGATGCGGACGGTGCGGTCCGGGCTCTCCATGTGCAGGGGGCCGCCCTTCTTGGACTTGTCCCGCCAGCCGGAGGCGCGCAGGAACTCCGAGACGTGCCGGACGTCGCCGCCGCCGGCCAGGGCACGGGGCTGGACGAGGTAGTGCTGCTCGGCCTGCTCGCCCGGTCCCCAGCCCTGCCACTGCTTCTTCTTCATCGGCGGCGCCGGACGACGAGCGGTGCGGGTGTGGGGGGCTTCGCCGCCGTAGTGGCGGGCTGGGCGCCGACGCGCTGGAGGGTGTCTTTGTGTTCGTCCAGGTCGAGGGTGATGTCGCCGAGTTCGTTCGAGGCACGGCCCAGGGCGAGCCACACCTCCGCGGGGAGCGCGCCTCGCTCTGCCTGGTGCTTGGCGAACACGCTGCCGGTGGCGACGAGGTGGGTGACGCCGCCGAGGACTCCGCTGTCCGGGTCGAGCACGCTCGCGATGACCTGAGCGGCCTGCGGCGGGGGAAGCTGAGAGAGGTGGTCGGCGAGCTGGCCGAGCTGGCGGGTGATCTCGGCGGCCAGTCTCACCGGGTAGGGGGTGGGGTGGGACATGCTCCTCCGGGGCGGTGGACGGTCAGTGGTGGTGGCGCTGCCCGATGCGCTGTGTCTCGGCGAGGACGGCCTCCGGGCGGGCGCCGGCCAGCGGTGAGGTGCGGTCGGGGCCGGTCGGAATGCAGGCGCGCAGATAGCGGCGGAAGTGGGCTGTGGCGAGTCGGGGCTTGAGCCGGTTGCTGATCGGAGGGGGTGTGCGGGTTGCTACGGGTTTCTCCGGGTCTCGGATGGTGAGGTGGGCGGCCCCGGCGCGCTGCCGGGACCGCCCAGGCGCATTACTGGGTGCGGCTGGCCGGGGTTGCAGGCGAGGAGGAGCCGGCCGGTGCCTGTTGCCGCGCGGCAGGGCGGCCCGCTCGGGTGCGCAGCTCCTGCACGGCCTGCTGGTAGGCGGATTCGTCGAAGACTTCGGGCGTGCAGTTGACCTCGTACCCGGCCAGGAGCAGGACGGGGATGGCGCGGTTTGCCAGCCGCTTCTGCTCGCCGGCGTTGAGGTGCTCGGGCACGGTGTGCCAGATGTAGAGCGGCGTGTCCGTGGGGTATGCGTGGCGCTCCAGACCGAGGTGTTCCAGCAGGTCGTGGAGCTGGGCGGGGGCGCCGGTCGGGGTGTCGGCGTGGATGGTGGTCGTCAGGGCCTTGATGTAGATCTCGACGTCCGTGCCGTATTCGTCGGCCAGGTTGGCCATGTGGTTCTCCGGGGTCAGCGGCGGCGGGATTCCGCAGGCTGGGCGCGGCTCGGCGGTGGTGAGGCAGTGGCCAGCCGCTGTGTAGGGCGTGCGGCGTGGTTGCGGGCGTGAAGGATGGAGCGCGCGGCCTCGCTCATGGAGGTGGCGGTGCTTCCGAGCCGTGCGATGGGATCGGGTTCCCCGGCGGGCGCGGCCCCTGGGAAGTCGCTGGCGGCGATCCAGGCGCGGACGACGACCTCTCTGGCGAGGGGCAGCAGCCCGTGGACGAGGGCAGCGACCTCGGTCAGGACCTCGGCCACCTCGCTGCTCGTTGTGGCGGCTGCGGCTCGCTCAGCGAGCCCCGCCAGGTAGCGCAGGGCGGCCTCACGTTTACCGTCTGGTGCGACCAGCATGTTCAGCGTGGGGTCGAGGTGGACGCTGTGACCGGCGGCGAGCAGGGCGTGCGAGGCTGCGGTCGCCTTCAGGCGCTGCTGCTCGACGGGCAGGCCGTGCGGAAGCCGGTGATAGTCCCCGCGAGGTCCGGGAGCGGAGAGGAAGCCGCCGGTTCGCTGGAGGATGTCTGCCGCCTGTTCGGTGCCGCCGATGGCGACGACCAGGTCGGTGAGTGGGTCCTTGGTGATGGTGACGTACTCCAGCACCCAGAAGTCGGGCTCCGTCTGCTTCACCGAGACCGGGTGGCCGGCGTACGGGGACCGGCCGGGACGGGCGGCACGGAAGCGGCGGCGGCGATGGGCGCGGTCCGGCCTGCGGGATGCTGCAGAGCGGTGCCGATGCCGAGCGCGTCGAGGCGCGGGCCGATCTCGCGCAGGCCGCGGGCCTGGGCCTGGGTGTCGTCCCCACTCAGGCGGTAGATGCCACTGTGCGGGTCCTGGACGAAGCCGTGGGCCATGAGGACAGCTCCGGAGCGGTCGTCGGCGGGGGCAGTGGCGATGCTGCCGTCCGGCTGCCAGGTCAGGACGACCCGGTCCGGCTGGGAGGGCTGGATGCCGCCCAGGGCGTTGTGGCGGACCTGGGCGAGGGCGCTGTCGTAGCGTGCGAGCAGGTCGGCGGCGATCTGCTCGGCGCTTAGGAACGGGTCATCGGCCAGGGCGATGCCGTTGGGCTCGGGGACGGCGCGGTACGCCTCGTCGGGCAGGGAGTGTGGGGCGATGGCGGCTATGAGGAAGCCGTTGCGCTCGTCGTGCCGGTCCAGAAGGACGAGCTGCGCGCCGTCCGGTCGGCTCAGGACGGCGGCCTGCTGCAGGGGGCGCTCGGCGAGAGAGGCGGCGACCAGGTCCAGGTCCCAGATGCGGTCGGCGAGTTTGGCGAGGTCGTCCTTGGCGTCGGCCGGCAGGTGGGAGCTGGTCCAGCTGTCGGGGAGTTCGCCGGCGAGGACGTCGGCGTACGAGGTGAGGCGCTCGGAGGTGTCGTGGTCGTGCATGGTGTCCTTGGGCGAGGTGGGAGTCAGCGGCGCAGTCCGGCGGCCAACGGGGGCGGCGGGGCCGGGAGGGTGCGCGGCGGTGGCGGGCAGGCGCACACGGCAGAGCGCTCTTGCTCGGCTGACGGGACTTCCCCGGTGCAGGTGCTGCGGCCGGGGTGCGGGGCATGCCGGTCGGCGAGCTGGTTGCGGGTCTCAGAGAGGTCGGTACGGACGACGCGAAGGTGCTCGTCGGCGAGGTAGCGCAGCCGCCGCGCGATGTAGGGGTCGGCCGCCTGGCCGAGCCCGTCGTGGAAGTCGGCGGTGGCGGTGAGGACTTCCTCCAGCGCGGCGAGGATGCCGTCGTGGGAGGCGGTCAGCTCGGTCAGCGCATCGGCCGCCTCGTCCGTGGTGGTGGCCTCACGAAGGCGCTCGGCGAGATGCGCGACGGAGGCCCCCAGCGGCAGGTAGCTGGCCGGACGCGAGTCGGTATCGAGGTCCGCGTCGCAGTCGACGTGGTATCCGGCTGCTCGCAGGCGGGCGACGGCGTCGGCGGCGAGACGGGACTCGTCGTCCTCGGCCATGCCGGTGGGGACACGGTGGTACGTCTCGTGGACGCGGACGACGGCGACGAAGCCCGCGCGCTGGAGGATGCTGTGCGCCTCGGAGTCGCCGCCGCGGGCGAGGAGTTCGTCGGAGTGCGGGTCGCGGCGGATGTCCAGGAAGCGGTCGGTGCGGGGCAAGGAGACGTTTCTCCTACGGCGATCGGTGGGCGATGTGCCGGACGGCGGCTGGGGCCGGGACGGCACGGGGCTGGACCAGGCGGGTTGCGGTGGTGTCCAGGTCCTGCTGGATGGCGTGGAGACGGCGGGCGATCAGCTCCAGGCGGTGTGCCGTATCGGTGCTGGCTGCTCCCGGCTGGCGGGCGATCCGGTGCGAGGTGTGCTCGACGAGTCCGCGCACTGCGGCCAGCGGGTCGGCCTGTTCGTCGGCGAGCTGCGTAAGGATGGTCGCGAGCTGGGCTGATGCCGTGAGTGCCGCGCGGACGGCAGGCCGCGAAGGGGGGGCGGATCGGACAGGGATCAGGTGGAGGTCTTGTTCGATGCGACGCGCCTCCTGTGCCAGGCGCCGCAGTTTGTCCGCGGGAGGAGCGTGCCACGCGCCGTCGAGGTGGATCAGATTGGCGATCAAGTCGAGGCGCCCTGGCTGGGCCTGGACGGCGATCCACCGGCAGCCAGGTTCCTTGCCGGGGATCTCGATGCCGGCGGCCCGTGCGAGCCGCTGAGCGACCTCGGCCTACTCCGGTCCGGTCAGTTCCCGGTCGTCCGGGTGAAGGCGGATGTCGAGGTGGAGGATCGCCCGCCGGTCGTCGTCGGGGCTGGCGGCGAACGGATGCTCCAGGTAGAGATCTTCGAGGTGCTCGGCCCACTGGACAGCCGTCCAGATCCTCTGCTCGTCGTCCAGGGTGAAGTAATCCAGGCCGGGCCAGTGGGCGACGATCGTGTGCTCCGTCAGGCCCTCGTTCGGTGAGACCGGCCGCCCCAGCGCCTCGGCCAACGGGCCGTGCGGCGTGTGGGTGCGTTCGTGGAGGCGGGGGATCACCGGCCGCTCCGGATGTCGGCGATGTGCACGAGCTGGCCCAGGGCGGTGGTGGTGTACCAGCCGCAGTCGATCAGCTCGTTGCGGTCGGCGAACCGTGCGAGGAGGGTGTCCTCCATGGCCCGCAGGTAGATCAGGCAGTCCGGGCAGCGGCGCGAGAGGTGCACGAGGTAGCGGGGGTGGGCGGTGACGTAGGACTGGGCGCCGCCGGTCGCATCCCGCAGGCGCCACCCGTCCTCGTCGGTCGGGGTGTGCCAGGACGGGGCCACGACGCGCATCGCGTCGCCCCACAGTTCTCCGCCGGCCACCCCTTCAGGACGACGACGGTGTCACCGGCCCGGAAGTGGGCGTGGGTGATGTCCCGGTCGGTGGTGAGCGGGTCGGGCGTCGGTGCGAACGCTGAGGTGGGCGGGGGCTGGGACATGAGTTCCTTCCGCGCGATTGCTGGCGGGGTGGGAGCATCAATAGTCCGGAGGAACGCCGGTTTGGCTAACCGGCGTTTCCCGACTATGTTGCCCCGCCGTCAGCGGAACGGGTTCTCCGTCCCGCGGTCCGCCTCACTGGCCGCGTCGAGGAGTTCGAGCAGGTCAGTGCCGTCGGCGTCGCGCTGGTCGATCCACCATCCAACACGGGTGATGACCCGGGCCTTCTCTTCCAGCTCCGCCCAGTCCGCATCGTCCCAAGTGCCCTCGATGACAAGCGCGGTGTGCGCGGCCGTCATCAGCTGGTGGCGGGAGCGCTCGCCCCAGTCCAGGGCCTTCTCCGGACCCTCCAGCTCCGGCATGTCGAACTGCTTGGCCCACGCGACGGCTGCCTGCTTCTCCTCGGCGCGCTTGGCCGCGAGCCATTCCTCCTTGGACTCGGAGTCGGCATCGCGCGCCGCCTTCCAACAGTCGGTGCAGTCCTTCGACGCGAGCCAACGGGCAAAGCCTGCCCGCTTGTCGGCAGGGCGATTGGACAGGTCGTGATCCACACGGTGGGAGCAGGCGTGCTCCACGGTCCACTGCGTACGCACGGCCATAAGTCGGTCTCCTCAAAGGGGTTGGAAGGTGGTGGGGTTGCGCCCTGATCAGGGCGTCTTGCGCCGGCCTCGGAGCGGGCGGCGGTGTTGGCCGCGCAGCAGCTGTCCGGCGGGGCGGAGCTGTCGGTGCGCGGCGAGAAGGACGGCGAAAGTGAAGGCCGCACCGGCGGCGGGGAGCGCCGCGCTGGCGAGCGGCTGCTCGGCGAAGCGTCCGGCCAGGGCGGTACCGGCGGACTGTCCGACGCCGATCGACAGGATCAGCCACGCGTACGCCTCGCTGGTTCGGCCCGCCGGGGTGAGAGCGTCCGTGCTCACGTAGGCACAGGCGACCACGACTGTCAGGAACGCACCGGGCACGGCGACCGCGGCGGTGGCCGCGAACCCGGCCGAGTCAGGAGCGGGAGCCACCCGGCCAAGAACGCGGCTGTGGAGATGATCAGGCGCTTGGTGGTGCTCGACCAGGTGCGGCGTCCGTAGATGAGTCCGCCGACGAAGCTGCCGGTGGAGAACGTGGCGGGGATGATGCCCGAGAGCATGTCCTGGTGGTGGTGCTCGGCCAGGGCGATCGACCACACGTTCATGGCGCCGATCGCGAACCCGATACCGGTGAGGGAGACGAACAGCAGCAGCACGGCGGGGATGGCCAACTGGTGGGCCTGGTTCGCGTCCTGGCCCTCGAACCGCTCGGGTCGCCAGCGCCGCGACGGCGGGGCGAGGGCGACCGCGGCCGTGCCGGCCAGGCTGAGGGCGGCGGTGACGGCGAGCGCGGCGTCGGGGTTGCACGAGGAGGCGAGCGTGGCCACGAGCAGGGGGCCGACGATGTACAGCAGGCCCTGGGTGCCGGTGTCGAGGGCGAGCGCGGCGTGTCGCAGCCGGGGGTCGGGCAGCTGTGACGAGGATTCTTGGTTGGCACAAAAGAGGGATGGTTGACCGGTCAGACGTTTGATCCGCGAGGAGCGGAACCTGAGGTTTGCTGGAGAGGAGCGGCTGACCGATTGCTCCAGTGCTGCGGATCCGCGGCGTGCATGCCTGGTTCGTCCGCGCTGGCGGTGATCGCGTCGATGCCGATCTCCATGGGTTCTGTTGGTCGCCGGCCTGGGCCGGCGCGGCAGCGCAGCGTTCTAGTAACTCCCTTGCCGGGGCCCAGGGTTACGGTGCGACGTGCGTGCGTGGGAGTCGTGAAGAGTTCCCGCATGGTTCTGGGGGTTCGGTCACGGGAACGGAAAGATCCGGGGGGCTTTCTCGGCGCTCGCGAACAGGTCGGGCGCCGCTCCATGCGATGGGAGACCGATCAACTATGTTCACTCTGGTGCGGAGCAGAATACGGACGGCCACGCTCGCGCTCTCGGCCATTACAGCCCTCGCCTTAGGCGCGACCGCCACGACCGGCGCGGCAGCGGCCCCCGCTCCCGCGAAACAGGGACCAACCTCGGTGGCGTACGTCGAGGTGAACAACAACAGCATGCTGAACGTCGGCAAGTACACCCTCGCCAACGGCGGCGGCAACGTCTTCGACGTCGCAGTGATCTTCGCGGCGAACATCAACTACGACACGGGCACGAAGGCGGCGACCCTGTACTTCAACGAGAACGTGCAACGCGTCCTCGACAACGCCGCCACGCAGATACGGCCGTTGCAGCAGAAGGGCATCAAGGTCGTCCTCTCGGTGCTCGGCAACCACCAGGGCGCGGGCTTCGCCAACTTCCCGTCCCGGCAGGCGGCTTCGACGTTCGCGAAACAACTGTCGGACACCGTGGCCAAATACGGCCTCGACGGCATCGACTTCGACGACGAGTACGCCGATTACGGCAACAACGGCACCGGCCAGCCCAACGCCAGCTCGTTCGTGTACCTGGTGTCGGCACTGCGCGCCAACATGCCGGACAAGATCATCAGCCTCTACAACATCGGTCCGGCCGCGTCGCGCCTGTCCTACGGCGGCGTCGACGTCTCGTCCAAGTTCGACTACGCCTGGAACCCGTACTACGGCTCCTGGCAGGTCCCCGGCATCGCACTGCCCAAGTCGAAGCTGTCGCCGGCGGCCGTCGAGATCGGCGGAACCTCACAAAGCACGGCCGCCGCCCTCGCCCGCCGCACGGTCAGTGAGGGGTACGGCGTCTATCTGACGTACAACCTCGACGGCGCCGATCGCAGCGCCGATGTCTCCGCGTTCACCAGGGAGCTGTACGGCAGTGACGCCCACTACACGCCGTAGGCCGACCACACTCTCCGGCATCCGGTGTCCCCTCGGGGCGTGCTGCATCCCGTAGGGCCGCGCCTCGGGCAGGCCGCGCTTTCGACAACGATGTCGGAGGCGCGGTCGCCGCAGGTACGGTGACCTGCGCTGTACCAAAGTGCCAACTATCTCACTGATTCTGTGCTTCCGGCCGCGGAAGCTGGTTGGCATCAGTGCAGGTCACGAACGTCGCCCGATGTCAACTAGCAATCTTCGTCACAGCAGCACGCTCGGCCACAGTGCCCGCAGCCCGGCTTCCAAGGGCGGCGTGGCCAGACCTCCGCCGACGACGATGGCCGTAGCGAGACCCGGTCCGCCGTACGGCTCGGCCAGGGGCAGGGCCACCAGGAGGGCCGAGTTGAGCAGGGCTGCCGGAAGGTGCACCGCGTTCTGGCCGTGGCGGTCCATGAGGCGTCCCTTGACCGGTTGGGCTATCGCGGACGACAGCCCGTACAGGGCGCTGAGCAGTCCGCCGAAGGCGATGCTGCTGCCGCTCGCGGTGGCCCATAGGAGGATGGCGACGGGCGCCATGCCGTTGGGGAGTCGGCCGGTGAGGGTGCCGCCGAGGAGGCGGGCGACGTACGGGCTGCCCAGCACCGCGCCGTAGGTGATGCGCGGTGCTGGGGCCCGGGGGTGCGGTCAGGGACAACGGGTGCTTTCTCGGTGCTCACCGGTGGCGGGCGGGCGTGCTCGCGCGGGGCGGCGGCGTGGGTGGTGTGGTGTCCACGGCGGGGCGCGGGCGGACGCGCAGCACGGGGGTGCGGTGCGGGGGCAGGACGGCGACGGTCGCGCCGAGGTCCTCCGCCGCCTCTTCGACTTCGCGGGTGAGGAACTCGATCTGCCGGCTCAGCGCCGAGAGGCGGGCGGCGATCTGGCGACCCTGCACGGTCTCCAGAGCGCTGGCGAACTGGCCGCTGGTTTCGAGGAGTTCCTGGAGGCGGGCCATCGGCCCTGCGTCGTAGCCGCGCTGGGTGGCGCTGAGGAGGGCGTTGGAGGCGTCGCTGGCGTGCTGGGCCTCGACGACGTCCCGGGTGAGTTCCTGCAGCGAGATCTCGGGGGCGGGCTCGGGCCGGGTGAACCGGGAGACATCGGCGTGCAGCACACCGGGCGGGACCGGTGCCGGCAGTACCTTCCCTGCCTCGTACTCGTGGGCGTAGTGCCCGATCACCTGCCAGCCCGCGGTATCCGGGTCGCCTCGAAGGGCGACCAGTGTCGAGTCGCCGTCCTCGACCAGGTGGGCGAGGGTGATCGGCTGCCCGTCGGCGGCGTACCACGACTCGGTCAGCTCCAGGTCGCCTCGCCTGTGCGCGGCCTGGGCCTTCTCGGTCCACATCCGCTGTTCCTCTTCGGTCAGCGGGGCCTTGTGGTGCTGGCCATCGCGCTGGTCGGCGAGGTTGCTGGCGATGACACTGTGATCCGCCCAGGCGGCGAGGTAGGGCCACAAGGCCGCGTGCTGGGCGCGCTCGGCTGCGGAGCCGGGGGCGGCCGGCCGGTCGAGTGCCCGGCGGATCTCGGCGGTGGAGGCGGCCAGGCCATCCAGCACGGCCCGCCACCCGGCCAGGTGCCGGGCGGGAGGCAGCTCGTCGAGAGCGCGGCGGGCGGCATCGAGCAGAGCGTCGGCGTGCGGGGCGAGGTGGGTGGTGTACGCCTCGATCGCCGTCTTGTCGCGGTGGGCTCGGGCGGCTGCTGCGGCGCTTGCGTGGACGGTGCGGCCGTAGCGGTCGCGTGTCGTGTCGAGCGCGGTCTCGGTTTCGCGGTCGATGACCGCCATCCGCAGCCGGAAGTCGCGGGCGGCGTTGGCAAGTTCGGGTGCCAGCGGCAGGGGGCCGTCGGGGGCTGGCGTCATCGGGACCGCCCGCCGCCCGAGGCCGTCAGGTGGACGGTCGGTGCGTAGGTGGGCTTCGGCGGGATCGGCCGGGCTGCGGGCGGGGATGTGGTGGGTGGTGTGGCGCGACGCTGCGTCGTTCGGCCGGCGGCGGCCTGCGCAAGGCGGCTACGGCGCTCCGGGAGTCCGTTCGGCCGGACCGGGCGCGGCGGGCTGGCGGAGACGGCCGGGTCGAGGCGAATGTCGGCCTGCACGGTGTAGCCCTTGCGACGAAGATCGTGGACGGCCTGGCGGGTCCGGCGGGGACCGTCGCGCTCGGGCTCGCTGAGCCGGTACAGCCCTGGTTCACCGGGGACGGGCTCGAACTGCTCGCGCTCCAGGTACCAATGGGCGAGGTGCGCGGGCATGGCGGAGGTGGAGGAGGCGACGAAGCCGTGTTCCTCGTGGTCGCCGAAGGCGAAGTGGGTGCCGGGTTGCAAGGGGCGGGGTTCTCCTGACGTTGTCGAGGATCGCGGTGCGCAGCAGGTCGGCGTCGGCGGCTAGGTGCTTGTTGCCGTCGGCGGCGATGGCCGTCGCGTAACCGTCGTGGTCGAGGGCGATGTCCGGCAGTTCCGGGCTGTCGAGGTCGACGACGGAGACCATCTCCCAGCGCTTGTGCTGGGAGCGTTCGGCGAACACGGCCAGCCGCGAGGGGGCCTTGCCCTTCTGGTCCGAGAGCGCGGCGGCGAACCAGCGGTCCTGTCCGGCTCCCAGGCGCGGGATGTACAGCTTGGCGCCCGCGGAGTCGTAGGACCACGGCTTGTACGGCTTGCGGTCCGCCGCGGGGGGCCCTTCAGCCTCGGTGTAGTCCGAGACGGACATCGCGTACAGCGGTCCGTCCTCGACTGTGTCGAGCAGGCGCCGGTTCCGGTCGATGTTGGCCTCGTTGTTGATCTTCGAATAGCGGGTGATGACGTCGCGGGCTTGAGCGGTGCTGAGAGCGGGCACGGGCTTCGGGGCGGTGCTGGCGCTGGGCGTCTGCCGGGCCTGGGAGGGGCCGTCTTCGCCGGCGCAGCCGGTGAGAGCCAGGGCGAGGCAGGCGGCGCCGACGAACAGCGGCAGGGTACGGCGAGCGGTGCGGATGGAGGCTCCAAGCATCTGCAGGGCGGAAGGAATCAGCGCGTACGGGCGGCCGTTGGGGCGGTCTTCGGTGATGCCGGCGGTAGGGCCGCGCTGGTGGTGGGCGCCGAGTGGCGGAGGTTCACGCCGATGCCCTTGGCCGTGAGCTGCTGGACCACGCCGTGGACGCGAAGGGCGCGACCGCTGTCCCCGTATGCGGTGGGCAGGAGGAACGCCGCTTGGTGTGGGTGGTACTGGAAGCCGTGGGCGTACAGCGTCATGCGGGCGTCCACCGGCACGCTGTCGTACGGTGCGCCGAGGGCTCCGTCGCTGTACAGGGTCAGGGTGAGGACCTGGTCGACCTGTGGCGGGGCGGGCCAGTACGGAGGCTCGGGATGGTCCGCTGCGTTGGTGAGCACTGCCTGAAGGGCCTGCTCGTAGCGGGGCAGGAGCCGCCGGACGACTCGCGCCGCCGCCCGAGCAGGATCCTTGGGAACAGCGATGCCATTGGGTTCCTCGACCGCGACGAAGTGGTGCGGCTTGATGTGCGTGCCGACGGGGGCGAGCGGCGCGACGACGAACTGGTGCGGGTAGAGGGGCCGGTCGGTCACGTACAGCCGCTGGTTGGCTGGCCCGTGAAGCACGGCGTCGTGGGTGAGGACGTACTGGCTGACGACATAGTCGACGTGTCCGGCGTCCCAGAGCTGCTCGGTACGGGGGAACTGGTCCGCGTACCGCGCGTGGCGCTGATAATCGCTGGTCCAGATGCCCGGCAGGCGGTCGGCGAGGCTGGTGGCGAAGGCGGACAGAGCGGTGCGGGGCGAGGTCATGTCTTCCTGGAGGGAGGCGGCGGTGCGGCGTCAGCGCGTGTGCCGCGGCGGCGCTGACGGGAGGGCTCGCGGCGGAAGGGACGGTGCACGAGCCGGGGCGGAGGGCAGTCGCGGTGCGGGCGCGAGCGAGGTGAGGGCCCGCATCCGATCCTCGGCCACGTGCAGCACCTCTCCGAGGTTGCGGATCTCTGCGGCGGCGTCGGCGAGGTCGTAGGACAGGTCGAAGCCGTCGTCCTCCTCGGCTTCCTTGGCCTTCTCGCCGGCTGCTTCGAAGAACTCGCCGAGCTGCGCCAGCAGGCCGTCGGTGGGCTCCAAGATCTGATGCAGAAGAGCAGCAGCATCCGCGTGCGACTCGGCTCCGTTGAGCCGGTCGGTCAGAGCGCGCAGCGCGTCGCCGTAGACGTATACGGGGCCACGGTCTGGTGTGCCGGGGATGTCCCGGGCCTGGTGCCGGGGCGTCGGTTGGGCTGGGCGCACGCGGGGGCTTTCGTGGGGCAGGACGGTGTGTGGTAGCAGCCCGAGCTGGGCGAGGCGATGGTCGATCGCCTCGATCAGGGGTTGGGCGCTGCCGCCGTGGCGGGCTTCGGGCCGCTGGCGAGCGCCGAGGTCGTCGGAGGGGGCCGAGTCGTAGAGGACCTCGAACAGCGTCTGGTCGTCGGGGTGCTCGCGGGTCGCGATCCAGCCCTCGGGGTCGCCGGGCGGACGCTCGGAGGGCGGTTCCTGCGGCGGACTGATGATCAGGTAGCTGTCGTCGGGGAGCGAGACGCGCACGATGTAGGCGCTGAGTCCGAAATCGATGTCGCATGGCAGTCCGCGCGCTCGCAGCGGCGTGGTGATGTGTGCGTGGCGACGCCACAGCTCCTGCCACCACGGCATGTTCACGTCGCGGTGGTCGGGAAGCGGCGCGATCGGAGCCGCGCGGGCGTCCGTGGCGTTCGCCTCGTCAGCGGCCACGGCTTCTCCTGCGGGATGCTGGTCGGTGTGGCGGAGGCGTTCGGCGAGCGAGGTCGGTTTCCGGCTTCGGAACTGGACTGAAGTCGAGTTCGTACTCGTCGTAGGCGGCGATCAGGTCGTGTTCCAGCTGGGCTTCACGATCGGCGACTTGCGCCATGAGGTCGTCGTGCTCGGCCTGGCACTGCTGGTATTCGGCCCAGTCGGCGTCGCTGAAATGAGCGGGGCGGTTCAGAGCATTCCTTGGGATGTGGGTGGATCGGGCTTCGGGGCAGGCGCGGTCAGCGGTGGCGACCGCCCGGCCTGGGTGGCGGAGGCGCCGGCGGGCTTTCCCGACGGGTGAGCGTCGAGAGGAAGCGTTGGAAGCCGAGGTGGTCGTCGAGTTCCTTGACCGCGTCGCGCAGGGATTCCGAGGTGCGCCGCAGGAAGCCGCGCGCCGAGGCGTGGTCGATGACCATGCGGTTCGTGAGGTAGTGTCGGTCGGTCGGGTTGGCAGACCGTGGCAGGGCCAAGGCACTCTCCGCGGTTTCGGTGAAGTGCGGTGCTGCGTGGCTCGACATGGTCGCCGCCGTGGCGAGATGGCTCAGGACGATGCCGCCGGCGCGGGTAGTGCGGTGCGGGCTCCGGGCGAAGTCAGCAGTCAGCTGGAGGACGTCGCGGGAGAGGTCCTGCGCGTCAGCGGCGTGCTGGAGTAGCGCGGTGTAGGAGGGCGCGGCCGGTACATGTCCGCTCTCGTCCAGCAGCTCCCACTGATGGGCGGCGTTGAGCAGTCTGTCCTTCATCGCGTTGAGCGCGCCGATAAGGTGGAGGGCGTCGTCGCTCGGTATCAGGTCGCGTTGGAAGTCGGGTTTCACGGGCCTCTTGCTGTTTCAGTGCATCCGGGCGTCGGTGTCGAAGAGCGCCAGCTCGTGGCTGTGCAGGAGGTGCTGCACGATGAAGCTCCGACCTGCGACTTTCCACAGGCCACGCCCTCGGTTGAGGTGCGCGATGGCGTCCATCTCGACGGAGGTCAGGCCGAGCAAAGAGGCCGCGGCGTGGAGTTGGTCTGTCTCCTGGCGGTAGATGATGCGGGTGGAGCAGTCGGCGAGGAGTCCTTCGGCCAGGGCCCGACCCTGTGATCCGGCATCGCCGGCGGTGAGCAGGTCGGACAGCCGGTGGATCACCATGAGGTTGGCGATGCCGAGGCCGCGGCTGAGCTTCCACTGGGCCTGCATGCGCTGGAGCAGTCCGACGTGTCGCATCAGACGCCATGCCTCGTCGTACACGATCCAGCGCTGGCCGCCGTTGGGGTCGGAGAGGGCGGACTCCATCCAGGCGGAGGCGCAGGTCATCGCCAGGACGAGGGCGGTGTCGTCGCCGGAGCCGCCGAGGCGGGACAGGTCGATGGTGAGCATCGGCGCGTTCGGGTCGAAGCCGACGGTGGAAGGGGCGTCGAACATGCCGGCCAGGTCACCGTGGACGAGGCGCCGCATGGCGTGGGCGAGGTCGCGTGCTGCGTCGCCGAGTTGGCCCGACATCATCCCGGCGGTTTCGTCGAGCGCGCTGGGGTTGTTGAGGGTGGCGGCGACGTCGCCGAGGAGTGGGGTGCGGTGCGTGTCGGCGGCGCGGGTGACGACGGCGTCGAGGGCGACGTCCAAGGCGGTGTGCTCCATGGGCATCAGGTCCCGGCCCAGGACGGTCCGGGCGAGGGAGCCGAGCAGGAGCAGGCGCCGCTTACGGATTTCGCCGACCCAGTCGGCCTCAGAGACGCTCTCCGGGCGTGGGGCCGCGTCCAGGGGGTTCAGCCGTCCCGGCAGTCCCGGACCGAGGGCGACGGACCGGCCGCCGAGAGCTTCCGCCACCGGCGTCCACTCGCCTTTCGGGTCACACGGCACGTAGACGCGGTATCCGAAGGCCACCGAACGCAGCGCGAAGGACTTGGCGAGGGCGCTCTTGCCCTGGCCGATCACTCCGGCGAGCAAGAGGTTCGGGTTGGTGAACCCGTCGACCTTGCCGTACAGCGCGAACGGATCGAAGACGAAGCTCGCCTCGGAGTGGACGTCGCGGCCGATGTAGATGCCCTCGGCGCCGAGTCCGCCTTCGGCCAGGAACGGGTACGCGCCGCCGGCCACGGCCGTCGTCATGCGGTGAGCGGGCAGCTTCAGCCGGTTCCCACGCGCGGAGGCAGGACCGGGACGTCCGCTCGGGGGGTGGAGCGCGGCGGGCATCTGGTGCTCGGCTGACGTGGTCTCGCTCTGGTGGGCGCTGGCTTCGGCGCGAGCCTTGGCGGTGGCCTCGGCGAGCTGTCGGCGGGCAGCCTTGCGGCTGGCACGGTCAGTGCCGTGGGGGGTGAACAGGGGGCTGGCGGACGCGCGGCGGGCGCGACGGGCGGGCCGGTGGTTCATCGGGGGCCCTCGATTCTGCGGGTGGTGCTCATCGCACGCAGGCCGTGGTGTGCGGGCGAAGGTCGGTGGGGGTGGTCTTGCGGCGGATGACGTGTCCGGCGGTGAGGTGGCGCTGGCAGATCGTCAGTACGGGCGGCCCCTCGGGTAGCCGCTCTGGATGGCAGGCGCTCGCCTCGGCGTCTGCCACGGTGTCGGTGTTGACGGGCAGCAGGTGGAAGGCGGCGTGGACCTCGCTGGTGGCCTGCCAGAGGCTGGTGTGCGCGCTGGCCAGGTGACGACCGGCGGCGGGGTGCGGCGGACAGGTGGTTTCGGCGAGGCGGTCCAGGAGCTGGTGCAGGGCGGTGAGGTGAGCGTGCAGTACGTCAAGGTGCAGGCGGTCCGCCGGCCGGGGCGGGGTCGCGTCCGACGAGGCAAGGGCCCGGGTGTGGTGGCGGACGCCGGCGCTCGCAGCGCGGAGGTAGGGGTGCGCGTCGTCCGGAGGCGTGCGAGAGGTCAAAGGTGGTGGTCCTTCCTGCCGGGAGGCAGGGCGGCGACGGGTGGTCCGTCGCGGGTGATCGAAGAGCAGCGGGCCGGGGTGCTGGCGGGAACGGTGTGGGGACAGGCCCGGCTCACAGGGCGGTCCGAGCGAGCGGGAGCGCGGTGAGGGTGAAGGCGTCCGGTTGCTGGTAGTTGAGCCGTCGTAGATCGACGCCCGAGGTCACGGCGTGGGTCTCGATCTGTGCGCAGGCGGCGTCCAGGAGCGCGTCGGTCTCGGCGGTGACGGTGACCAGGCCGGTCAGCGCCACGTCGGCATGCCCGGCGATGAGCTGGCGCTCACGCTGCTTGACGTCGGCGTACTCGACGGAGTCTTCCTCGCTGTCGACCTGCCCCCGGCGGGCCCTCTCGTTGGCGTCGGCGATGATCGCCGCCTTTTTCCGCTGGACGTCCCGCAGCGCGGACTCGAGCCCCTGCGGCACGTAAATAAGGGAGAGGCTGCGACGCACGCCGGCCGTGAACATGATCCCGTGCAGGAACCCGGCCCCCATTTCGGTGCGCGGCCAGTTCTCCACCCAGTACGTTGCGTGCCGTGCGCTGTCGGTGGCGAGGCGGTCGTACTCCTCGAACTGGACGACGGGCCCGGCTGCGGCGGGGTCGGCCTCGGCGCGGCCGGTCTCGGACCACTGCTGGAGTGCACCGAGCGCTTTCGGGTCGTAGGCGGTGCGGATGACGGCGGCGATCTCCCGCGAGGTCAGCCATCCGGTGACCTGGAGTCCGGCGTTGCGGGCGGCCTGGGCGATGGACGCAGTGGTCTGCTCCATGACGGTGAAGGCCCCGGGCAGCCCGCCGCCGGCCTGGCTGATCAGGCGCCGGGCGGCCTTGAGGTCGAGGGAGATGGCGAGGTAGGTCTCGTGCGGGGCGGCGGCGGGGCCGGCCGAGGCGACCAGTTCGGAGTAGATCTGTCCGGCGACGGGGGCCTGGGGCTGTCCGTTATGGGTCCAGTGGCGGGTGAGGGTGTCGCCGCTGTCGGGGACAGTGCGCTCCAGCACCTGGACGGTGGCGATGTGCCCGGTGCGGGCGATGCCCGCCAGCGCGCGTCCCCAGCTGCTCACGTTGTGGTTCTGGGTGGCGGGGTCGAGGAGGGCGAAGGCGCGGCTGCTGACCCGGGCGATGGCGGTCAGCGTCTGGTGATGAGGGTCATGGACAGCCGCGGCCTGGTTGGCGGAGTCGCCGGGGGTGACGACCTTGAGGGAGGCGGCGGTGCCGGGCAGGTGGAGGATGCCGTCCAGCCGGGGCCGGGTGACGGGCCGGGCGAGCCAGAGGGTCTGGCCGGTGCGGCGGCGGTGTGCGTAGCGGGCGACGATCGGCGCCCAGTCGATCAGGGAGCGGCCGTGCCGGCGGATCGCGACGAGCGCCCCGGATGCCGCCCACAGCGGGGCCAGGGCAACGGCGCCGAGCAGTCCGGTGGAGATCACCGTCATCAGCAGCAGCGCCAACGTGCACGAAACGAGGACGAGTTGGGGCAGGGAGAGGCCGAGGAGGATGCCGCGGCGGGACCGGTGCGGGAACTTCACCGTGACCGGGGCGACGGAGAGATCAGTCAAGGGGCGGGTCCTGGAGGCGCGGGTGGAACCCGGGGGCGGGAGGTGGCGTGCACTCCCCGCCCCCGGTAGTCGGGCAGGGGATCAGAGGCCGGTAGGAGGCGGCGGCGGTCCGCTCGCCCCGCTGGACGCGGCGTTCTGTGAACCGGAGGACGGTGGGGCGCCCTGCGGCGGCGGGGTCGTGGTTGGCGGGGCGGACTGCCATCCGCCGCCCTGGCCGGACGCGGCGTTCGCTCCGGATCCGCCCGGCCCCGGGCTGCCTCCCAGCTGGCCGCTGGTGTTGTCGGACACGCTCGTCGGCGCGGGCTGGACGGCCTTCCCCAGACCGGACTTGACGGCATCGCCACCGGGCGAGCCGCCCGTTCCGCTGCCCTGCGAACCTTCCTTGCCCCCTCCGCCTCCGCCGGTCGGGTTGGCGGCAATGTCGCCGGGGAAGCCGCCTCCGCCAGCGGCGTCGGGGCCCTGCGGTGCGGCGCCTGCTCCGGCGGCGGCGCCACCGGTTCCGGCGGTGGCCGCGGCTGCTGCGGCCTTGCGGGCGGCCTTCTCGGCGTGGGCCTTGGCGATCTGGGCTCCGGCTCCGCCGGCGCGGTGGATGGACTCGCCGTCGGTGCCGTCGGCCGCCCAGTGGACGAACTTGAAGACGGCATACGGGCACAGCAGGACCAGAATCATGATCACGATGCCGGACATGACATCGGCGAGGGCCGCGATGCCGTCCTTGGCCTCGGTCCTGCCCATGGCGGCGATGCCGAGCACGAAGATCACGGTCATCAGCAGCTTGGAGACCACGAGGGTGGCGGTGGCCTCGATCCAGCCCTTGCGCCAGCGCCGCGCGACCTCCCAGCCGCCGCCGGCGGACGCGAAGACGGCCAGCGTGACCATGACCAGGATGCCGACCTTGCGGACCATCATCACGCACCAGTACAGGAAGGCGCCGATGGCGGCACCGAGGCCGACGACGACCGGGACGAGCCAGCCCAGCCCGGCCAGGGACCCGATCTGGCTGACCTTCACGATGCGGCGCACGGCCGACTCGATGTTCAGGTGCGCGGTCTTGAACAAGCCGTCGGAGACGGCGTCGACCACCTCGACGGCGACCGTGGTCAGGGCGATGGCGCAGAAGGCGAACAGGACGCCGCTCATGGTGCCGGTGAACGCCTGTGTCAGGGCTTGTCCGTCGCGCCGGACGGCGGCCCGGACCAGCTGCGCGCAGAACGTGGCGACCAGCAGGACCAGGCCCAGTGGCAGCAGCATCTCGTAGTTGTCGACGAACCACGATGCGTTGAGGTCCACCTTCGTGGTGGTGTCGACTGCCTCGGCGGCCAAATCGGCTGCGGCGGCTGCCAGTTCACCGGCAGACTTTGCCATCCAGTCACCGATGGCTTTGCCGGGGTCCGAGGCGAAATCCACCGCGTCGCCGACGGCGCACAACTTGTCTGCCAGGGGGTAATCACAGAAACCCACGAGGAGTTGTCCCTCCTTTCTTGTCTCAGGCGCGGGTCACTGCGTGACGCTCGGAGCGATGGCGGCCAGGGAGCAGTCGTGGCCGGGGCGGCATTCGATGGCGAGGGTCACGGCCCGTTCCTCGGCCCCGCTGCCTCCCTTCTTCCAGGCGATCTGCTGCTTGCCGTTGACGGTGACGACGTAGATGTACGCCTCGGTGATCGCGGACGGGTCGTCGGCCAGGGCCTGCTTGAACGCGCCGGGGTAGTGGCCCTCGGTAACGCTGGCGGTGGCGTGCTGGTCCTGGTCGGCCATCCGCGACCACAGCAGCGGATCGGGAACCTGGCCGGAGACGGACGCCCAGTCGGCGTACTTGGTCTCGGCGGTCATCCAGGCGCGCATGCCGGCGAGCTGTTGGTCGCGGCTGGTGTCGCGGGTGTCGTAGGACCACAGCATCTGCGCGGCTGCCTTGGCGTAGGCAACCGGCTCGGCGATCTGCGGAGGCTTGGGCACGGAACCGGATCCGGAGGAAGGCTTCGGTGCGGCTTCGGAGGCGGTCGGGCTGCCGGTCGGGGCGGGCGCAGTGGCGGCCGGGGTCTGGTGACCGTTCCTGCCGCCGGTCAGCAGGGCGACGATCCCGGCGATGGCGAGCAGGGCGGCGACGGCGGCGGCGACGATCGCGATGCGCCGGTTGGCCGACCAGCTCGTGCCGTACGAGGACAGCGAGAAGGCGGGGAATCGCTTCTGCATTAGTGGACCTGCGCCCCCAGGCCGGAGAAGAAGGCCACGATTCCGTTCGCGGCGCCCAGACCGAGGGCGGCGCCGGCGGCTACGACCGCGCCCTTCTTGCCGTTGGCTTCGGCCTGGTGGCCACCGGTGTGGTGGCCCCAGGCCCATACGGCGAGCGAGACGGCGAGGGCGCCGACGACGGCGATGATTCCAAACATGTTGATGCTGTTGACGACGTTCTTCAGCACGCTCAGGCCGGGCAGGCCACCGCCCTTGGGGGAGATTCCTGGGTCGTAGGCGAGCTGGATGACGCGGTCGGCGAGAGGAACGGACATAGGTGTGGCGGGGCTCCTTGCTTACGCGGGCCAGGCGAGGGCCGGCGGGAAAGGGAAAGCGGAGAGGGGAGGTGCGCGTGGGGCGCGGAAGTGGCCGCGGCGGCGGCCCCACCCGGGGCGGTGCCGGGCGGGGGCGGCCTCAGAGGACGCGGCGGGCGGCGAGGATCGTCCAGTCCTTGATCGGAGTGATCCGGACCGGCTTGGTGGTGCGGGGCGCCTCGATCACGAGGCCCTCGCCCATGTACATGCCGACGTGCTCAGGCCGGGCGGTGGTGCCGCGGCTGAAGATCAGGTCACCGGGCTTGAGTTGGGCGGGCGATACCGCCTTGCCCTCGTTGACCTGCGTGTACGTGGTGCGGGTGAGTGTCACGCCGGCGTGGGCGTACGCCTGCTGCATCAGGGAGGAGCAGTCGCAGCGGCCCATGGGGTCGGGGCCGTGCGCGTTGGTGCAGGAGCCGCCCCACTGGTAGAGCGTGCCGAGTTGCTGCATCGCCCAGGTGATGGCCTTGCGTGCCTTCGGATTAGCGTCCTTGGGGATCTTGTAACCCTTGGGGACGCTGCCCTCGGGGATGCGGCCGAAGCCGGAACCGTCCTGTCCCGGAGCACAGCCGGTGGTGCCGGGTGACGCCTGCTTGCTCTGGTCCGCGTCCTTGCCGTTCGTGTCGTTGCCGCCCGGGAAGGTCTTAGCGATGGCCTCTTGCAGCGCGATGGCTAGGTTTTCCCACTGGGCATACGCGTCCGGCAGGCCGGACTTCTGCACGGCTTGGGCGGCCTGAGTGACGGTCATCTGCTGCCAGCCGTCGACCTTGAGCAAGTGCTTGTAGAACTGCTCGGAGGCGTAGACCGGATCGCCGATCTGCTGGGCGCTGCCCAAGCCTTGGGAAGGGCGCTGCTGAAACAAGCCGAGCGAGTCGCGGTCCCCGTAGTTCAGGTTGCGCAGCCGGCTCTCCTGCATCGCCGTGGCGAGCGCGATGATCTGTCCCTTCTTGGGGACGTCGAGCGAGAGGCCGGCGGCCACGATCGTCTGCGCGTTGGGAACCTGCTCGGCGGGCAGGTCCAGGCCCTCGACGTGGACGTCTTTGCCGGACGCGCCGTCGAGGATCTTGGTGACCTCCTCGGCGACCTTGCCGGTGTCGATGTCGGTCACGCAACTGCTGAAGGAGCCACTGCTCTGCACGGCGTCGGCGGAAGAGGCCAGCATTATGCCGGTGCCGGCGATCAGGACGGGGGAGAGGAAGACGACGCCGATGCCGGCGGCGAGCCCCTTCAACCCGAGCGGACCGCTCGCCGGTCAGCGATGTTGGGCAGGGGTGGGTAACGAGACGTCATGAACGTGTCCTTCGGAGTGCGGTGTCCGGCGAGCCGCGTGCGCGAAGCGTGTTGGAAGGCCGCGGCGGCCGGGGCGGGCGATCGGGACGGGCCGGCGCGGGCGAGTTGCCGCTCGCTCTGCGAGGCCGGACCGTGAGCTAAGTGTGCCGGGGCAGGGGGTACCTCCGTGAGGCGTGGCGGGAGTAGCCAGCGGCGGTGTGCGCCGGGGCGGTTCAAAAACAGTAGGCGCAGATCGGCGGTTGACCAAAAAGTCGGCGTGAGGTGCCGGAATCCGATACCCCAGCACAGCACTTCTTGGTCGTCGGCGGATTCGCCTCTACAGTTTTTGGACTCCCTCTCGCCCTCCTCGGCCTGTGGCTCTGGGCTTCTGCATGCCCACTTACGGCCCGCGAGGACTCCTGCACGAGACGGGTATTTCCCTCCGCGATTCCGCACCCGAATAGGGGTTCCTCTTTGCCTTTTTCCCTGCACCAGGGCGACGCCCTCAGCGTTCTCGCCGGCCTCCCGGACGGTTGCGTCGACTCCGTCATCACCGACCCGCCGTACAACTCCGGTGGGCGGACCGCGAAGGAGCGCACCACCCGCTCCGCGAAGCAGAAGTACACCTCCGCCGACGCCCAGCACGCTCTGCCGGACTTCACCGGCGAGAACATGGACCAGAGGTCGTACGGGTTCTGGCTGACGCAGATCATGACCGAAGCCCACCGCCTCACGAAGACTGGCGGCACCGCGCTGCTGTTCACCGACTGGCGCCAGCTCCCCGTCACCACGGACGCGATCCAGGCGGCCGGATGGCTGTGGCGCGGGGTGCTGGCCTGGCACAAGCCGCAGGCCAGGCCGCAGAAGGGCCGGTTCACCCAGAACTGTGAATTCATCGTCTGGGCGTCCAAGGGAGCGATCGACGGCTCCCGCAACCCCGTCTATCTGCCCGGCCTCTACAGTGCCTCGCAGCCTTCGGGGGCGAAGCGTCAGCACATCACGCAGAAGCCCGTCGAGGTGATGCGCGAGCTGGTCAAGATCAGCCCCGAGGGCGGTACGGTTCTCGATTTCTGCGCCGGCTCCGGCTCGACGGGCGTCGCCGCCCTGCTGGAAGGCCGCGACTTCATCGGCGTTGAGAAGACCGAGCACTACGCGTCGATCGCGGCCGACCGGCTCACCGAGACGATCCGTGAAACGCTCACCCAGGACGACTTGGTTCTCACCGTCTGATCCGCTCTGCCGTGTTTCGCTCCAGGGCCCCGCGCACCCTCCCAGTCTTTTCCGGAGCCCGCCGGATGTTCGTGTAGCCATCCGGCGGGTCCGTGCGCCGAGGATTCCGCCCACTTGTCATCTCGCGTCTCGTAGGAGGCCGTACTTTTCATGCCCGAATCCATAGAACCCGCAGACGGCGGGGAATTGGAACCGGTTCGCATTCCGGACCCGCAATTGGAGGGGATCGAGGCGAGCGTCCGACGGCTCATGGAGCAGTCGGCTCAGCAGGCCCAGCAGCTCGACCATCTCGCGTCCTCGCCGGCGCCGGGCGGATCGCCGTTCGCGGCCTTCGGCATGCCGGGGCTTGGTGGGCTGGCTCCCGCCGCGCCGCCAGAGCCCCGCCCGATCCTGGAGCTGGACGGAGAGGAGCGCGAGGACGAACTCGACGCGCTCAGCGACTGGGTCGACGACTTCTTCCTCCCGGTCTACGGGGCGGAGGTCACCACCGCGGCGCCCTGGTGCCTGCAGTGGCAGGAGCACGACGACGTCGTGGCCTGGCTCCACGCCCTGTGGCTCGCCTACCAGCAGCACAAGGACCCCGAAGCCGGATTGAGCGGTCTGTTCGTGTGGCACCGGGACTTCCTCACCCACGCCGTTGCGGCGATCCGCGCGCCGGGTGGCCCGCTGTCGGCCTGCATGACCTCTCCCGACCGGCCCGCGCACCGTCTTCTGCCCGGCCCGCCGCCGTCCGTACGGACGGAGACGGCGTCCACGACGGAAGCCGCCGGCGCCGCCGAGCCGGACGAGCCGACGTCATGACCGCGGGACAGGGACAGCCCGCCTTCGGACTGAGCTTCGACCCCCGAGCGCTGACCGATCTCCTCCAGGCCCCCAGCGACATCCGCGACCTCACCCTCGCCTACCTGCAGGAAGTCGTGAACGCACAGCGCTTCGGACTGCGCCTCGACGGCGACCTGGAGGGCTATCGAAAGCTTTTCGTGGACTCCCGGAAGGACTGGCGCGTCGTCTACGGCGTCCGTCCGGCACCCGCGGAGTCCGCACATCAGAAGGAGATTCACGTCGTCGCGGTCCGGCCGCGTGCGGGCAACGACGTCTATGACGAGGTCGGCCACAGATTGGGCATGACCCGCCGGCCGCTGAGCGCCCGCACCCACGCGGCCCGTTCCCGTTCCCCGCAGCTGACCACCCGCACTCCCGCGCCCCGGCCCGGTCCGCCGTCCACCGCACTGCCGGGTCTGCCCCGTCCCGCACACAACCCCGCGCACCACCACACCCGCTGAACGCACGGAGTGTCGCCCATGCCCCCTGAAGCCGCGCCGCTACCAGCCCGGCGTGCGGTGTCCCCGCTCGACCATCGCCTCGAAGCCGTCACCGGCCACGACATCGACACCCTGTGGTCCTACCGCGACCGCGGCGTCCTGGACGAGTCCCACGCCCACCTGGTCGACCGCCACCGCGAGCTGGCTAAGACCCAGACCGGTGTCACCTTCTACCTCCGCCTCCTCAATCGCCTGTCCAGCGGCGAGTTCGACGTCGACGACGCCCTGTTCACGCGCATCGATCGCACCGTGGACCAGCTGGAGGATGACGCGGGCGCTCGCGACGCCGCTGCCCGGGAGGTGCTCGCCGCACTGGAGCCGATCGAGGCCGCCGCGGCGGCCTCGGCGCCCTGCGCGCAGCAGCTCTCGACGGACGACCAGGCCGCGCTGCTCGCCATCGCCAGCGGCGCCAAGCTCTATGAACACCTGCTGACCGGACGGATGTCCGTGACCGCTGCCTCCGGCACCCGCATCCCTCACGCCAAGCTCCAGCGGCTGGAGGATGCCGATCTGGTCGTCCGGGACACCGGCCACCCCGTGCACGCCGGCCAGCCGGTCGTCCTCACCGACGCCGGACGTGCCGCGCTGTTCGCCGCCCGACGGACCCCCACGACCCGGGCACCCAAGCTTCCGGCCCGCCCCGGCACGTCGCCATCCACCCCGGCACAGCGGCGCTGAACTCCACCGAAAGGCCCTTGTTGTCCCCCACCGAACGGCGCCGGCTCGGCAGTCCATCCCTCAAGTCGATTTCGAGTTGGACGACTTCGACGCTGACGAGGAGAAGTACCTCGACTTCTACCGCAAGGTCGCCGTCCACGAGGACATGCTCGTCCCCCTCGCCGAACACCACACACCCAACGGCGCGCACAGCTACTACGTGCTGTTCGACCGCACCGCCACCTGGGGGCACCCGGGTATGCCGCAGGTGCTCGCCGTACATCTGCAACGGGAGCGGGAGAAGCGGACGTTCACCTTCGAGCAGGCCCCCATGCCTCTGCCCGCGATGGCGCAGTCCTGGCTCATTCACCGCGGCTGCCCGCGCGACGCCATCAGCCTCAACCCCGAGCTGGGCCCACCGCCGGCGGACGAGGCGACTCGTGCGCTGGAGCGACGCCTCGCGGGCGACGGCAACCACTACGCCATGGGCTACTCCTACACCTGCGACGACCCGGACGACATGGTGACCGTCGTGGCACTGCGCGCCCTGGACGAGCGAGCCCCTTCGCCGTTCCGCGTCATCGTCGAGGAGGTCGACACCGACGCCTGGACGCGCACGCTGCGGGAGGGCGGCTTCGCCACGGTCGAGGACGCCTTGCAGTGGTGCGACGACCGGTTCGCCGGCGAGGCCGACCCTCTGCCACCGGTCCGCCCGGCAGCTGCAGCCAGCCGCTCCGTCGGTGTGGCGAAGTCCCCTGCTCCGCGCCCGCCCGGCCGGTCCCGCTGAGCCCCGCCAGCGTCTACAGCGGCGCAACATAGCCGACGATCGCCGGTTAGCCAAACCGGCGATTCTCCGGACTCTTATGCAGCCGCCGGTACAACACCCGCGGCGCCTTCCACCCAATCCCTATGCCTTCACGGAGGTTTTTTTCGCATGCGCTCCACTCGAATTGCCATATCCGCAGCGATGCTCGGCGCGCTCGCGCTGCCGGTGCTTTCCGCCACCACCGCCAACGCGGCACCCGCTGCCGTCTCCGCGGCCCCGGCGAGCAGCTGCTCGTCCAAGCCGCCGCTGCCGTACGCGGTGCACGCCAAGGCCGTGACCATCCGGTCCAAGGCCAGCTCGAAGTCCACCGCGCTCGGCGTGCTCTACAAGAGCCACAAGTTCAGCGTGGCCAAGAAGAGCGGCAACTGGTTCTACATCACGGACAAGACGACCGGCGTCAAGGGCTGGGTCTCCGGCACGTACGTCTACCGCGACGTCCGAATGTGCCTCGACTGACAGGCCCCAATAGGTGGCCCGAAAGGGGCTGAGTCGCCGGGCACGGCCGCCCCCTCATATTCGTCCAGGCATCGGCCTTTCCAGAACAGGAGTTTCCCTATTGTCCGACGGCACATTCGATGACGCTGAGGATGTCGTGGGCGTGCTCACCGAACGGATCGAAGCGCGCTTCGGCATGGACATGGACCAGTTGAAGGCCGCGGTCGCCGCAGCTCCGCTGGCGAATCCTGACGCCACCGATGTCGTCAAATGGCACGGCCTCCTCGTCGAGGCCCAGTCCGTGCTCGACCGCGCGGAGGACGACCTCCTCGCCGCGTTGGAAACCCAGCCCAGCGAGGTCGACGACCCGACGATGGGTCTCGCCCACCGCGTGAACGCGGCCGTCACTGCCCGCGACGGCCGGGCCATGGTCGTCCGGTGGCTCCTCGACCCGAACGCTCCGGGCAAGAAGGACCTCGCCGCCGAACGGCTCGCCCGCCTTCGCCCCCGAACCGGGCCGGCGGTGCAGACCAGCGCTCCTCGCCAACCCGCGGCTTCACCCGAGCCGGCGTCGGCGTGGCGGGCGGGACGGGCTGTTCGATGAGCCCGGTCAAGGCCAGCACCATGGACGCCGACCTGCAGCAGGTCTTCGGTGGCACGGTCCCTGAGCTGCACGAGGTGGCTGTCGGCCACGATGCCTCTCCGGCCCTCGCCCGTTCCCTGGAACTGCGTTCGTTCCTGGCTCTGACCGAGGAGCAGGTTGTCCGCGTCCGCGATCGCGTGCACGCGGACATGGACCCGGACCGCGACATGGGCGAGCTGTCGGCGGACAAGCTCCGCTTCGATGCTCAGTGGCTGGAGGCCGCGCTCGATGCCCGCGACGGCTACCGCGCGGCGCTCGGCGAGCTGCTGCGCACGATGCCGCCGCCCGACCAGCAGGCCCGGCCCGTCCGCATGACGCAGCTCAAGGCCACCGCCACCCTGCCTCCGTCCGCCGCCGCGTGCCGGGGCGGCCCGGGCCCGCCGACCCTGAATGCCCCGTTTGCCCCACCTCACGTCCACCGAGATTGCCGGACGGATCGAGGACCTGTACGGCTCGCCGCTCGCCGACCTCGAAGCCCACGCCCAGGACCAGCCGCCCGGCATGCTCTCCGCCCTGCTTGGCATGCACGACGACCTCGACCTCGCCGAGCGCAGCATCGACTTCCACCGCGACCACCTCGCCAGGCTCATCCACCCCGAGCGGCAGATCGGCCGGCACGAGGTCCCCCACCTTCTCGACGGTGCACGACGGCTCGCCGAAGCCGTCGCCGTCCGCGACGTCCAGGCCAAGTCGGTAGCCGCCGTCCTGCAAAGCCTCGCCCGTGTCCCGGCCCCAGCGCCGTCCCCGCCGACACCGTCACCGCCACTACCGGCTCCGCCCCTCCCGGTGCAGACCCGGCGCACAGCCGCTGACCCGCAGGCGATTCCCCCTCACCCACCCAGGAGTTCCTCCCTTGGCCATCACCGCTCTGCCACCTGACACCGACATCGACATCGCCCGGGTCACCGAAGTCCTCGCCATGATCACCCCACGCTGGAACGTGAGGATCCTGCTGGCACTCTCCGGGCCGCCACTGCGCTATAGCGAGTTGGCGGCCAAGGTGTCCTGGCTGCAGAGCGGCCAGCTCCACCCCAAGCTCAAGTCGCTGTGCGACGCCGGGCTCGTCGAGCGCACCGAACACACCGCACGGTATGTGACCTACGGCCACACCGAGCGTGGCGCTGCCCTGCTGCCGGTCCTGCCGATGCTCGTCACCTGGGCCGAAGAGCATCTGGAGGCCCCGGACCGTCCGCTGCCCGCGATCGAGCAGATCGAGGACAGCCTCACCCTGCTCACCCGGCGGCACGCCGCTGCCATCCTGTGGGTGCTGAAGTCCCGCGAGGAGGTCAGCGGGCGGGCCTTGGCCCGGATCGTGATGCCCAGCAGCGACTGGACCAACGTGTACCCGCCGCTGCGGCAGCTCGTGGCCGACGGCCTGGTCGACTCCGAGGGCGTCGGCCGGCCCTACCGGCTGACGGCGGCGGGCGACGGCCTGGGTCCCGTGCTCGGCGCGCTGTCCGCATGGTGCGCCGGGCAGCCTCTCAACCGGGCGGTCCACCACCCGGTCTGGGGGCACCCGCAGGCGAAGTCCGCGTCGAGGCCGTGGGTCAGCAGCCAGTCCCGGCCGGCGCCCGCGGCGATCCCCCCAACCCGGACAGGCGAATCCGCTCCGGCCTGGCAGAACCGCGATCTCTTCTCCCATGCCACGACCGCCCGCCCGAAGGCGGCCGTCCCGGCGGGAGGCCCGCGCCGATGACCACCCTCTTCACCACAGCCGAAGTACGGAACGCAGTCGAGCTGCTGGCCTCTCGCTCCTTGATCCGCCTGGTCACCGAGATCGACGACAACGGGGCAATACCGCCAGGACGCTTGGCCGCGACCCTCCCCGACCTCTCCACGCATCAACTGCGGCACGCGACCGAAACAGCCCGCGCTCGCGGTCTCGTCCGGACCGCGCCCGGCACCGGCCTGGAACTCACAGACGCTGGGTCGAAGTTGGCCGACCTGTACGACGCGGCTGCGCGCTGGTCGAGACGCCACGCCTCCCCGTCACCGGTCTGCGAGTTCAGCAACCGCGTCTGCCACGTCCTCGACCTGCTGACGCCCTCGCTCGCGACCGAGAGCGCCGACAGCCTCGCACGGTTGTCCGCCGCGTGCCCACCCGGCGCGGAGGCCGAGGAGGACCTGGCCCGTCCCCGTGCCCTCCTGCTCCAGTGGCTGGCCGCGAACCCGCAGGTCACCGCCCTTCCTGATCCCGAGCCAGTCGCGTGAGCGTAGCGGTCACACCCCGGCACGCGCGCCACACCGCCGGGCTGCTGCGCGGCATCTACCTGCCGCGCGCAGCGGACGCCCTCGCGTTCGCGATGTCCACCTACGGCATCCCGCTGCTAGTGCTGGCCACCACGCGCTCCGCCGCGCTGACAGGCGCCGCGTTCGCCCTGGAGTGGATCCCGCGCCTGGCGGCGTTCGGGTGGGCCGGATCGGTCGTCGACGGGCGTGGGGCATCCGTGGTCTTCCACCTCGCCTCCCTGGGACGCGCTTTGGCTCTCGCCGTCGGCGCGGTCCTTCTCCATCTCCACCCGTCCGGCGCCGTGGCGAGCGTGACCGTCATGGTGCTCGCGGCGGCCACCGGCGTGCTCACCGAGTTCAGTTACATCGCGGCCGAGACCGCGGGCGCCGCCGCCGGCCGCCGGGCAGGTGCACGCGCTCACCGTGTCCAGGCCGTGCTGCTCGGTATCGACCAGACCGCGACGCTGGCCGGCCCGGCGCTCGCCGGACTGCTCCTGGTCGCTGGGCCGCCGCCGATGCTCGCGGTGATCACCGTGCTTTCGCTGTTCGCCGCGCTGCTCGCTCTGCGCACACCCCCCTCGCCTGTGGCCCCGGCCCGCGCTTCGAAGGGGCGGCCCGGCGCCGGTCTCCTCACCGGGTGGCGCACCATCCGCTCGCTGCCCGCGCTCGGCTGGCTCGTGGCCGGGCTGACCCTGTCCAACCTAGCCACCGGGTTGCTCCAAGCGGCTGGCCCGGTGATCGTCGTCGAGCGCTTCGGGAAGTCCACCACTGCCGTCGCCCTGGTCTGGTCCGCAGCCGCCGGAGCGACACTCCTCAGTGTCACGCTCTGCCGGTTCGCCCTGGACCGTCTGGGCCTGTGGCCGGTCGGCGCCACCTGCGGTGCTCTCGCCTCGCTCGCCTGTCTCGCCGCCGCCCAGGCTCCCGACTACCTGTCCTACCTGGTCCTGGTCGCCGTCCTCATGGCGGCAGACGGCGGCATGACGGTCGTCCTACGCACCCTGCGCTCCCGCCTGATCCCCCCGGAGAAGTTCGGCAGCACCCTGTCGGCGACCATCCTCATCCTCCTGCTGCCCTTCCCCGTCGCCGGCGTACTCACCGCGCTCACCCCGCCCGACGCACTGGGCCACGTCATCACCGCCTGCGCCGCCCTGCAGGCCCTCGGCCTGTTCTGCGCCTTCGCCCGCCTGCGCACCGATCCCGCCCTGCGCACCTGACCCTGCTGCGTCCCTAGCCTGTGGAGAACCTCATGCCCCCCACCGTCCTCGGGAGGAACCGCGCCAGCGGTCGCACCATCACCGAGCAGTTCAACGCCTTCGACGCGCACAACCCGCACGTCTACCGCGCTCTGGAACGCATGGCCGCCCGCCGCTTGGCCGCCGGCGCCACGCGGGTCAGCCTCAAGGACCTCTTCGAAGACCTGCGCCGCCAACTCCCGTACGGAGTCGCCGGGCTGAACAACAACTTCACCGCCCTCGACGCCCGCCGCCTGATCGACGACCACCCCCACTGGGCTGGCGTGTTCGAACTGCGTCGCCGCCGCGCCGCCTGACAATCCCCTCCCTCCCATCGCTTCGGCGCCTCCCTCGGCCGGACGAGGCCGCCTGTCGGGCCACCTCGTCAGTGCCACCCCCACAGTCTGCGGGCTGCGCGAGCAGCCTCGGCCCGAGGTCCCACCACGCCGCCGGCCGCGCGTCGGCTTCTCGCCGAGCAGCCGTCCTCTGCCGCTGCAGTCCGCCGCCTCATGCCCTCCGCATGTCCACCCTCCGACCCCAAGGAGCTTGCCCTTGTCCGACCGTCCCGTCGCCTTGATCGTTGCCGCGGCCGACATGGAGGCCGAGGCGTACCGCGGGTACTGCCTTCAGTCCGTGGCCGCCGCTTATGACGTTGTCTTGATCACCGGAGAAGAGCCGTCATGGGAGGTGCCGTACCTGCGGGACTGCGTGGTCGTGTCTGATCCGACCGACCAGGCGGAGCTGTCCGCCGCCGGCCGGACCCTGGCCGAACGCTACGACCTGGCTGGGGTCTTCACCTGGACCGAGTGGTACCTCGTCCCCGTGGCCCGCCTCGCACGCCAGCTCGGCCTGCCCACCACCGCGCCGGAGGCCATGCAGGCGTGCCGCAACAAGGCCACGTCCTGTGCGCTGTTCGCACGGCATGGCGTGCCGTCGGCTGCTTCGGTGAGCGTGCGTACCTTGGCCGAGGCCGAGGCGGCGGCCCAGCAGATCGGCTACCCGCTCGTGCTGAAGCCCGCCGCGCACGCGGCCAGTATCGGCGTGATCCGCGCTGACACCCCCGAACAACTCACCGTTGCCTTCGCGTTCGCCGACCAGGCGGCCGGGCTCGGGCGGGAGTCCACCAGCGTGCTCGTGGAGGAGTATCTCGACGGGCCCGAGGTGTCGGTCGAGTGCGTCACCTACCGCGGCGAGACCACCGTGGTAGCGGTCACCCGCAAGACGGTCAGCGCTCCGCCCTTCTTCGAGGAACTGGCCCACTGCGTGGACGCCGCCGACCCTCTGCTGGACGTGGTAACCCCTGTGGCACGGGCCGCGATCCGTGCTCTGGGGATCACCGACGGCGTCTGCCATGTCGAGATGCGGCTGGTCAACGGTCGGCCACGGCTCGTCGAGGTCAACGGCCGGATCGCCGGCGACATGATCGGCCATCTCGTCCGACTCGCTACGGGCATCGACCTGCCGCGCGCCGCCGCCGACATCGCCTGGGGCCGGGCCCCCGACGTCACCCCGACCAGGTCCTCGGCCGCCGCGATCCAGCTGCTCTACCCGGACACCTCCGGTACCCTGCTCCGACTCGGCTTCGACGGCGTCAACCCGGATTGGCTGGACCGCGTGCACTTCCAGCACCAGGTCGGCGACCAACTGCTTCTCCCGGCCGACGGCGGCAACATGTGGACCGCGCGGATCGGCTACCTGATCACCACCGCGCCCACCGCGGACCTCGCACAGGCCCGCGCCGAGGAAACTGTCCGCCGTATCCAGGTCCACGTCGAGCCCCGCCCGGCCGACGAGCCTGTTGCCGGTGGGCGCCCCGCGTGAGCCGACCGGACGCTTCCCTCCGGCGCAGCCGTGCCCTGCTGACCGGCTACTTCCTCGGCCTGGGCGTGGTGATGGCTGTCTGGGGCGCCCGGATGCCGGCCGTCCAGAACGCCGCCCACCTCACGACCGGCAGCCTCTCCCTCGTCCTGCTTGCCGCCGCTCTCGGCATGGTCGCCGGTCTGCAGGCCGGCGGCCGGCTCGCCCGGCCCGAACGACTCCCATTGCTCCTGATCGGCGGAGCTGTCGCACTGGCGACAGCACTCGCCCTGCTGGGGCAATGCCGGACTCTGGCCTCGCTGCTCGCAGCGGCGATGGTCTTCGGCGCCGCGCACGGTGTGTTGGACGTCGCCGCGAACACCGGGGCAGTCCGCTGCCAGAACGCCTACGGCAAGCCCATCATGTCGTCCCTGCACGCCGCATACTCGATCGGCGCGCTGGGCGGCGCCGCCCTGGCCGCCGCCACCGCCGGCACAGCCCACAGCGCACTGTTCCTGACGGTCGGCGCCGCACTGACGGCGAGCGTGCTCGTAGCCGGGCCGCGCACCCTCACACTGAGCGGCGCCGACCCCAAGACCTTCGGCCCCCAGCGGGCCGATCGGGATCCGGCGCCGGGGAGGGTATGGCTGCTGGGTGCGCTGGCGGCTGCCAGCCTGATGGGGGAGGGAGCGGCAGCCGACTGGGCCGCCGTGCACGTGCACGCCCTGCACGCCGGTACGGCTGTCGCCGCGAGTTCCTTCGCCCTCTACAGCACCGGCATGGCGATCGGCCGGCTGACCGGCGACCGGCTCACGAACCGCTTCGGTGCCCCTGCCGTGGTCCGCGTCGGCGCGGTGCTCGCCGCAGCCGGACTGGCCACCGGCGTCCTGGCCGACAGCGTGGCCGCGGCGCTGGCCGGCTGGGCCGTGTTCGGGCTCGGCCTGTCCGGCACCGTCCCCTCCCTGATCACCGCCACCGGGAGCCACGGGCCGAGGGCCGTCGCCACGGTTTCCGTAACCGGCTACCTCGGCCTGCTCGTCGGCCCCGCCCTCATTGGCGCCCTCGCCGCCATCACCACCCTGCCCACAGCCCTGCTGCTGCCCGCTCTCCTCGCAGCAGCTCTCGCCGCCCTCGCCCGTCGCGCCCTGGAGAACACCGCCCCTTGACCCGCCCCACCAGCCTCGACGCCGTTATCCTCGACTACAACGGCGTCATCGGACTGCAGCCCACCCGCGCCCACTGGCTTCGACTGGCCCGCACCGCCTCCTGGCCCGAAGACGATCTCGCAGGCTTCCAACGAGCCTTCTGGAACGCCCGCGACCTCTACGACGCCGGCCAGCTCAGCGACCTGGCGTACTGGGCGCGCGTCCTTGGCGCCCACCCCGGCTCCCGCCTGCTGCGCGAACTCCTCGCCGCGGACACCGCCATGTGGACCGAGACCGACGAGAGCGTCCTGGCCGTCCTACGCCGCGCCCACGCCACCCGACTGCGCATGGTGCTGCTGTCCAACGCACCCGCCCATCTCAGTACCGTGCTCGACATCCACGGGTGGCGACGCATGATGACCCAGGCGCTGTACTCGGCCCGACTTGAGGTGTGCAAGCCCGACCCGGCCGCCTACCAACACGCTCTGCAGGCCACCGGAGTTCGCGATCCACGACGCGTTCTGTTCGTGGACGACCGCGCCGGCAACTGCCATGCCGCCGCCCGATTGGGCTTGCGAACGCTGCACTACACCGGCTCCAGCGATGCCCTCCAAGAAGCCCTGGTGCTCGCTGCCTGACCCGCCTTCACCACTCAGGAACCTGTGACCTCTCACGACGACCTGCGCACGATTGACGGAGACGTCTTCGTCTCTCCGCGCCACCTCGCCTCTACCACCGGAATCGGCGATCCAGCTCTCGCCCCGCTCATCGACCTCGGCTGGGACCTCCATCACGACGACCTCGGCAACGCCTACGTCAACGCCCCCGACCGCAAGATCCGCCTGGGCTACCTCCCCGAGGGCGAGGACGACGGGCTCTGGCGCATCAACGCCTACCGCGATCCGTTCGGGCCACCGACCTGGGGCGTCTGTTTCAACGACCGCGTCCCGACCGAGTTCGTCCAGGCGTTCACCACCGTCCTCGCCACGGCGTACCAGCAGGGGCCGGACGCCTACCTCGCCCGGCCGGTCTCCGGGACTGATGAGCACGATCCCTTCTTCGCGGTCGTACCCCTGCTGAAACGGGGTTGGGAGATCGACCGCCCGCGCTGGGGCGTCTTCGCCATCTGGAGTTCACCACCGGCGATCTCGACCCGGATGCCGAACTGACCACGCGGGACGCCCGCTGGCAGTTGTGGGCGGGCAACTCCATCGACCGGCCCGTCTGGTACGCCACGGCCAGCACCGACACCCCCGTCGCCCTGCTCACCGCAGTCACCCAGTGCTTCGCCGACCCGGCTCCGTTGCCCCGGTGGCGCGAGGAGACCTACAGCTACATCAAGGGCATGGCCCAGCTCACCCCGATCCTTCCTCCCGGACCGCCGGCCCCCACCCCGCTCGATGTGCAGCGGGCCGTCGCGTCCCACCGCCCAGCCACGCTTCCCGCGGCCAGCGTCCCGCGCTGGAGCACCACCAGCCGACCGGCCCTCCCCGGCCCCCGCCGATAGGACCAGCCCGACCCCTACCGGAGACCCCTCTTGTCCCTGCAGGCCCCGGAGTTCTTCGCCGAGCTGTGCCTCCCCTTCCACGACAGCACCGTCGTGGGCAACACCTACTTCGCCGCCCCCGTCCCCGGTCTACCGCTGCGGCTGCGGATCGATTTCACTGGCACCATCCACGCGGACACCTACGGCGGCCTGCGCCTGGCGGTCGTCCACCCGGACCGCGGCGAGATCGACGCAGTCGCCCTCAGCTTCCTCGACCACGGCACCTTCCACCGCCGCGACGAAGCGACCAACACCCGGCCCAACACCAAGCAGTACGGCACCTTCGACACGTACCACCGCCCCGGGCGGCCCCCGTGGGAGGGAGCCGTCACCACCGGGTTGCGCGATGCCATCGAGCAGTACACCGCCGTCTGGTTCCCCGGCGCCTGAACCGCGTCCGCGCCGAGCCGCACCGCAGGCCGGACTCCGCACACGGCTCCCGCCGTGCCGGTCACCCGCAGCGGCACCCGCGCCCGCTGATCCGCGCCCACACCGCCAGCCCCGGCGTTCCGCACCCTCCCAGCAGGAGCCCTGCCCGTCATGACCCACCCGTTCGAGAACCTCGACCCGGCCCAGACCGTGCAGGTCCTTCCCCGCCACCTCGCCGGACCCGGTGCCCTTGACCCCCGCACCACATGGGCCTTCCCCTACGGCGAGGGCTGGCCGTTCGCCCAGACCGACGAAGGCACAGCCGCCGCTTTCAGCCCGTGCCTGCGACTGCAGACCACCTACGACCCCCAGCCCGACAAACCCGGCAAGGGCACATGGACCATCAACGCGCACCGAGCCCCGTTCACCCCGCCGGCCTGGCGGATCACCTTCGACGCCACCACCCCCGTCGAGCTGCTCCACGACGTCCACACCGAGCTGCTCGACCTCTACCTCGAAGACCGGCACAGCGACCAAGACCGGTTGTTCCAGGACGAGACCGCGCCGCACGAGGCATACGCGCCACTGCTCACCCTCGGCTGGAGCCACGACGTCAAGACCGACGGCACACAGACCTTCCTCACCCCAGAAGGTCTCGGCGGCGTACGCCACCGCTACGCCAACAGCGACTCCAGCAAGTTGGCCTGGTTTTCCTGGAGCGGATACCCCAGCGAGCCGCACTGGAGGGCACGCTTCTCGTTCGGCACGCCTACCACACTCGTCGCGGCCTTCACCGCCTCGCTCATCTCCACCGAGCCACTACGCCGCACCGTCCAGGACGTCCCCTTCCACACCCGCCGCGCCCTCTACGTCGCCACTCCGACAGGCAAGCAGCCGCAGGGCAACACACCCGCCGCCCCGCCACCTCCCGCTCCGGTCTCTGGCCGCACCCGATGACCTTCCCCGCCCCCTGACCCAAGGAGTCCTCCTCCTCGTGCACGCACGATTCGTCCGATCCACCGCCGTCGCCGTCGCGGTGACTGGCACCCTCACCTGGGCGCCGGCCGCGAGTGCCCAGCCCTCCGAACCGCCCCCCTCGGCCTCCGTCACTACCGACGAGACACCAGCCCCGGACGTGGGCAGCGTCGAGATCACCACCAAGGACACGGCCGGGGATGTCCTCCCCGGCGCCGCGTTCCTGCTGCTCGACTCCGCAGGCGCAGAAGCCGGACGGGGGAAGACCGACGCACAGGGGAGGCTGACCTTCTCCGACCTCGCGCCGGGCGTCTACCGCCTCAAGGAAATCTCCAAAGGCCGTGGGTTCGCGCTTTCCGAAGGGGGCTCAACGTGGAACCCGCGGGCGATGTGGTCATAACGGTACCCGGGCGGGCCTGGGTTCGTACGAGTCCGCCGAACCGGCGGCGCCCCCGCACCTTTCGCTCGCTCTCGTTGGAAGTGCCTCGGCCGACAGACGAGGCAGAACACCACCCGGCCCGGCCACGTGTACGCGCGTATACCCACACCTGCGTCCCGGCGTCCCCGGCACAGGGTGCTGGTGTTCACGCGCCGGCATGCAGGTAGGCGGCCCACAACAAGGGAGCCCGCCTCCGGTCGAAGGGGGCTGGCAGGCCGTGGCCGTCGCGTACCCGGCGTACAGCCCTATGGAGAGCCCAGGCTGCCCGGTCAGTGTCCAGACCGGAGTCGGTCTGTAGGGCGGTGTAGAACAGGTCAGCGATGGTGACGGCGATCTGGTCGTCGATCTCCCACAGGGTGCCGATCACATGGGGAAATCCGGCGAGTTGGAAGGCGGAGGTGAGGTGGATGGCCTCGTCGAGCAGCGCGGCTGTGTCGATGGCTGCGGTGCGGCAGGCGGACAGGTAGGCCAGTCTGGCCTGGTCGAGTGCGATGGGGCCGAGGCTGGCAACGGTCATGGGATTGTCCGCGTGGTCGTGCAGCAGCAGCTGGCTCTTCGAGGGATCGGTGGAGTTGCTGGCACCGTGGCAGGCAAAGTGCACGATCGCACATTCCGGCAGGTGCTCCAGCACATTGGCCTTCGTGGGCATGGGCCTAGTCGGATCCACAGGCCCGTCGGCTGGGGCCGGTTCCCGCAGTAGCACAGGGTCGGGCAGGCGGGCTTGGAGCATCGTGGCTTCGGCATCGGCGAAGCGCAACCGTCCGTCCTCGGGTAGCCCGGGTGTGATTGGCATTGCGACGATCAGACTTCGCACCGCTGTGGGGGACGGGGCGCGCTCGCGAGCGTAGCGCAGCGCACGCACGGTGGGAGTGTAGGACGAGACGACCCGGTCCATCACGGTACGCCGATGCGGATTGTCAGCCGAGTCAGTGTGATAGCCCGCCGCATGCAGTGGCAGCAGGCTCAGCAGTCCGCCCGGCGACCACCACACCCGCGGCCACTCCTCCTCGCAGTTCCCGCCCTCGCCCGCGGGCACGCCGTCATGTCCCAACTCTTTCAGCACGGGGCCGGCGGCCACATCCCACAGCCACTGAAGGACTTCGACGAGCGTGGCCTGTGCCCTCTCCCGCTCGGCGGATGAGTTCACCGGGGACACCGCCATTCGCAACGCCTGCCGGAAGACGTTGATCTGATCGATCACCTTGCTGGGGATGAGATGGGGCAGTTTCAGACTTGTAATGCCCTCGTCGGTGAGCAGCAGGGCATCACTGCGGAACCAGTTGACGTTGAGTACCACCACCGGGCTCTGAGATGCCTGAGCTAGGAGTTCGTCCGTGGTGGGCGGCAGGGCGAAGGAAGAAAAGCCCTTCAGGTCGCGAATCTCGGCTAGGAGCGTGTCGAACTCCTCCGCCATCCGTTGCCGTTCGCGCACCAAGTGCTCGTGCTGCAGCCCAAGACCAGCGACGTCGTTGCCTGCTTCGGTCGGGACCATGGTGCTCGTGGGCGCTTCCAGCCGCTTACGCAGCTTTGCGAATCGGCGGGCCAGCTCGGGATGATGTTCACGCAGATCGGTCAGATCACTGCGAGTTTCCAAAGCCTGACTGAACAGCACTGCCCGGCCCACCTCCAAGAGCCCCAAAGCCCGCTCCGCCCGGGTGGTAGCAGTTCCGCCTGGAGAAGCGAGCGCCAAGGCAGCGGCCGTACCTGCTAGTCCTGCAAAACCGCCGACCGCATGCTGCTGGTCCCCGCGCTTCAGACGGCGTGGGGGCACCTGGGGCAGCAGCCGAACCGCTGCCTCCGCCAACTGCGCTGCCTGCTTCACATCACCGGACTGCGCTAGCAGGTTAGCCGCCGCCATTCCCGCCCGGACGCGGAGTAAGGGCGTCGCCGCCTCCGTCTCCACCGCTTCCAGCCAGCAGGACGCTGCTTCTTGCAAGTCCTCCGGCGTGCCGGTCCACTCGAACCGGGCCCGTAGGGCATACCCAAGGTTGGACAACGTCTCGGCTCGGTTGGGGTGGCCGGCGGGAGTCGTGGCTACCGCCTCATGCCCTGCAGCGAGAGCGGCGTCCAAGTCTCCTAGCATGCCGTTCCGATGGAACCTTCTCAGCAGAATTTTCCCAAGTTCGGTCAACTCCATATTGCGGCCTAGATGGTCGACCGGGATGGTGGCCACCCCGTTTTGGAGGTATTCGATGGCGGTGTCCAGGTCTTCCGGCGTGCCGGTTCGTTCGAACCGGGTGCGTAGGGCATGTCCGAGGTTGGACA
>NZ_JAGXJM010000030.1:0-39079 GCF_019091445.1 Streptomyces sp. GbtcB7 | reverse complement strand
GAACGCGTGTGGTCGGGGTGGTCGGCTGGGGTGGTGGCCACCGCGTTTTGGAGGTGTTCGATGGCGGTGTCCAGGTCTTCCGGCGTGCCGGTTCGTTCGAACCGGGTGCGTAGGGCATGTCCGAGGTTGGACAGCGAACGCGTGTGGTCGGGGTGGTCGGCTGGGGTGGTGGCCACCGCGTTTTGGAGGTGTTCGATGGCGGTGTCCAGGTCCTCCAGCATGCCGCTCCACTCGAACCTCCTCAGCAGGGCGATGCCCAGGTTGGACAGGAACGCGGTGCGGTTCGGGTGGTCGGTGGGCGTGGTGGCCACTGCCTCCTGCCCTACGGCGATGGCGGTGTCCAGATCCTCCGCTGTGCCGCTTCGCTCGAACCGCGACTGAAGGGCGATGCCCAGGTTGGACAGGATCGCGGTGCGGCCGGGGTGGTCGGCAGAGGTAGTGGCCACCGCGTTTTGGAGGTGTTCGATGGCGGTGTCCAGGTCCTCCGGCGTGCCGGTCCGTTCGAACCGGGCACGCAGGGCGTTCCCGAGGTTGGACAGCCGGTCCGCGTGGTCGGAGTGATCGACGGGAGTGGTGGCCACCGCCTCCTGCCCCACGGCGATGGCGGTGTCCAGGTCCTCCAGCGTGCCGGTCCGTTCGAACCGGATACGCAGGGCGTTCCCGAGGTTGGACAGCCGGTCCGCGTGGTCGGAGTGATCGACGGGAGTGGTGGCCACCGCCTCCTGCCCCACGGCGATGGCGGTGTCCAGGTCCTCCAGCGTGCCGGTCCGTTCGAACCGTGACTGCAGGGCGTTCCCGAGGTTGGACAACATTATCGCGTGGTTGGGGTGGTCGGCGGGGGTGGTGGCTACCGCCTCGTGCCCTACAGCGATGGCGGTGTCCAGGTCCTCCAGCGTGCCGCTCCGCCGGAACCGGGACTGCAGGGCGCTCCCGAGGTTGGACAGCATTATCGCGCGGTCGGGGTTATCGGCGGGGGTGATGGCCACCGCCTCCTGCCCTGCTGCGATGGCGGTGTCCAAGTCCTCCAGCGTGCCGCTCCGCTCTGACCAGACTTGTAGGGCGAGGCCGAGGTTGGATAGCCGCCACGCGCGGCCGGGGTGGTCGGCGGGGGTGGCCTGCACGATGCGCTGCCACAGATCTGCCGTGTCGAAGACCCACTCGGTGTCAGGCGAGGCAAGTGCGTGGTGGTACATCTGGACAGCCAGAGGAAATGCGGCATCGGCGAGGAGTGGCAGCAACGGATCTGGCAGGTCAGCGATGCCCAAAACGAAGGGCACGGTGAATGCTTCAGCAGCGGCCGCCAGATCTGCTTGGTCTTCACTCTCAGGTAGCGCAAGGTAGCGGCACCAGTGGAACGCGCCGAGCGTCAACAGGGCTTCTACATCGCCCTCGACTTGGCTTTCAGCGAGTTCTCGTGCTTCGCGAAGGGCTCCGGGTTCCAGTACAGGAGACAGACCGCGCCTCTCATCGATCCGCCGCAATCGTGCCTGTACCGCAGCCAGTTGTTCATCACGCACTGCGCCCCCGATCACCCACGCTTTATGATGGTAGTAGCACAATCCATTGAATAGTGCGGAGTTGCAGGACATCCTCACCGTTGTCTGAACGATTTGGCAGCGTGGGGACTGATGGCGGGGTCCTGAGTGGGGTAGGGGTTGAGGGAGCGTATGCCTGATGCTGATGAGACGGCGCAAAGGCTGGCGGCCGTCTGTTCAAGCGTGGAGGAAATCCGTAAGCGTCTGCACAATTCCCCGGCCGGGAACGACGGCATTCTCGAGGAAGTGTTGATCGCAGCACGCAGGGACGGGGAGATTGCCGGCCCGGTGGATGTGCTTCACGCCGTCCTGCAGGGGCTCGGCGATGCCCGGGGCCTCCACGCCTACATTCGTACAGCAGATCGTGGTGTTCATCCCGCGGGCGCTGACCGCGAAAGCACATCTGAGCCGGTGTACCTGTGCCCTGCTGCGCAATGTGCACGCTTCTGGTGGTCGCAGGGACCCGTCCCGGTACCCCGCTGCGCGATCAGCGGGGGAGCGCTGCGCCGGGACCGGTTGTAGCCGATGGGTGGAATGCTGGCGGAACTCGGCAAAAACCTTGCCGAGCGGTGGCTCTCCCTCCTGGTCCTGCCCGGCACTCTCTACCTGGCCGTGGCCGCCAGCGCCCGTGCCCTCGGCCAGGGCCACCCCTTCGACCTTCAACGGCTCACCAGCCAGATCACCGAGTGGGCCAATGCCCCCGCTGCCGACACTGCCGGAGGCCAAGTGGTGCTGCTGGCTGCTGTCCTGGCCGGCGCCGCCGCCCTGGGGCTGGTCGCACAAGCTCTCGGTTCCCTGGTCGAACAGCTCCACCTTGCCGTCGACTGGCGCGCCTGGCCTGCCGGGGCCCGTCGCCTCTCACATCGGGCCACCGCATGGCGGCAAACCCGCTGGGGGACAGCTGCTGAGGATTGGCACCGCCACCGAGACGAGGCAGCTGTTGCCCGCGCCAGCGGCTCACGGGTCGACCCGGCCGCTCGGTATGCCGCCCGTGCGGCGATGACCCGCATCTCCCCCGAGCGCCCCGACCGCCCCACGTGGAGCGGCGACCGCATCCATGCCGTAGCCGTACGCCTGGAGCGCGACTACCACCTTGACCTGGCCGCTCTGTGGCCGCACCTATGGCTGATCCTGCCCGACACCACCCGCACTGAGATCATCGCCGCCCGCCAAGCCCTCACCCGGGCCACCACTCTGACCGCCTGGGCCCTGCTCTACCTCCCCCTTGCCGCATGGTGGTGGCCAGCCACCGCCATCACGGCCGTCCTTGCTTTCACCAGCTGGCGCCGCACCCGCACCGCCGCCGACACCTACGCCACCCTGTTGGAGGCAGCCGCCCGCCTCCACACCCGTGACCTCGCCGACCACCTCGGCCTGGACCCCGTCGGCCCTCTCACCCACGAATCCGGCGACAACCTCACACGCCACCTGACCACCAGTCCACCCCCACGGCCACCGGATGACACCCCTGTCATCGGCACCTGAAGACCAGCCTGTCGTCCTCGAACACAGCACCGTGGCCAGGACCGGGAAGCCGGTGACGATGGTGTTTCTACTCATCCCTTGGTCTTGGGCGCGGTGAGGCGTTGCGGAGGTTGTATTCGATGAGGCCGGGTTGACCGACGGTGGAGGTGTAGCGCAAGGCCACGCCGACGGACAAACCGAACAGGTCGCAGATGCGGCGGGGGTTGCCGCCGGTGGCTTCTGCTTCGTGAAGGAGACGGTCCTCGCGAAGTCGACGGGCCGGCATGCCGAGAGTGTCGTTGATCCACACGTGGCTGACTCGGCACGTGCCGCAGGCGGTTGTCTGGGAGATGAACAGGTGCGGATTGGAGGTGCGCGGCCACCGCTTGGTTCGGTATTCCCGGTATTTCTCCAGGCGGGTGCGTACCTTGTTGGCAAGCAGGACTGTGCGGTCTTGCAGGAACAGACGCCCGTCGCCCAGGTCAGTGGTAAGCATCGTCTGCAGCTCCTTGGAGGTGAGCGCGTGGAAGATGATCAGCGAAGCCAGCGCCGCCTTTGGAGCCGCCTCGTCTTTGAGGGTCTCGCGGAGGTCGGCCACATGGACCGGTAACGGCACGGTTGGGAACGTGCTGCCACCGGAGATCCGCGTGGTGGGATCGGTGAAGATGACCCCTCGGCGCTTCAGGAGCCGCATGATGTGCCGCAGGCCCTGGAGCATTGCCACGCGCGGTGTCCCCACACCGGGGAGCACGGCGAGGACATCGGCACGTGTGACGGACCGCAGCGATTCCTTGCCTCTGGCGGCCCACGTCCGCAGGGCGGGCATCGCTTCGTACACCTTCTTGTGGATCCACTGGTGCGGGCGGGCTTTGACCCGTGGCGCGGATGTCGCCCCATTGAGGACCAATTCGAACCAGCTGGTCAGCTCACTGACCATCGTTTCGGGAAGCGAAGCGGTCTGCTCGTGGAACCAGGTCACGACCCGCGGGGTGCGATCGTCGTCGAGCATTCCGACCTCGGCAAGCAGCTTCAGGATCGGCTTGACAGGCAGGTGCAACGTCGAAAGAGGCACGATGTCGGTTGCCCGGAAAGGCGTACCGGGGGTGTCCTGCAAGGCGAGCAGGATGCGCAGTCCGCGACTGAGACCGAAGGCGGATCCCTTCTTCAGCCCGTGGCGCCGCGCGTAGTCATCGGCCGCCGTTTCCAAGGCCGCCGTGATCCCCGGCGCGTCGACGTCGGGAAACCCGTATTGCTGCCCACGTCGCAGTTCGCGCTTGTGCGGTGGGAACAGCACGAGCTGCCGGTACTGGACTGGGACCAACAGCGGTGGGGAATCAGTCGAGAACGTAGGTTGAGGTGCCTCGAGTTTTCGGGACGGACCCGCTTCAATTGCAGGCGTCGCTCCATGTCGGCGAGAAACAACTGCTGCCCGTGCCGGTTCGCTGCCTCCGGCTCCAAGGCGCGCTTTGGGTGCCGCAGCAGCCGGGCCTGCCGCCAACACAAGCGGCACGCACGGTCGCGTAGGCATCGCTCTCGTCTGCAGATCATGCACGGCCGCGGTCCGGGGTAGGCCCTACGCCAGCCCCGGCACGCCAGGCACAGCCCGCCGTAACTGCGCAGCATCCCCCAAGCGAAGCAGCCCGGGCAGGACACTGGGAGCTCAGGTGAACCTCTGTAGCAGCTACGGCATTTGTAGGCCGTCCAGTAGTCCTGTGTCGAGCCGCACTGTCGGCACGGTGGCGGGTCGCACGGTTGTGGCCGACAGCGGTGGCAGTACTTCGAGTGGTGATTGGCCACCGGCCGCTCGCGGCATTTCGGGCAGATCCTCGGCGCCGTCATCAGACCGGTGGGAGGGTTCGGCCGCGCCCGAACCTCGGGACAACCGTTGGAGAGCCGGTCGCGGCCTGTGGTTCGGACTTCGGTTGGCGGGCTGCCGCCACCTCCGGTTCGTGGATCAGCAGGTCTGCGGTCGTGCAACTCAGCACCGCGCAGATGATGTCCAGGTCATCGAGCCGGACAGTGGTAGGTGTTCCTGTCCACAGCGCGGACATTTTCCCCGTACTGATCTCCAGGCCGGCCTCCGCCAGACGCCGACGCATCTCTGTGGACTTCCAGATCCCTTGCTCGGCGGCTTTCATCCGCAAATTCCAGCGCATGCCCTCCTCCTCATCTCAGGCCCAGCCGGGACGCGACACGTTGGTTCGCTGCGACCCACGTCTGCTCAATGTGGTTGTCGTGCACGTGGATGTACCGGGTCGTCGTGGACAGCCATTCGTGGCCCAACAGCTCCTGCACAGCCTTCAGATCGACGCCCTGCAGGTAGAGCGAGGACGCGCAGAAGTGCCGAAGCACATGTGGCGTCAGCCTCCCGGACCACGAGGGCAGGAATGCGTCGACCGCGCTCTTCAACCCCGACCGCAGCGCGTCGTCTCCGGCCCGGAGACAAAACCGCGTGTGGGGATCACGGCGCTCGCTGGGGAACATCGGGGCGTCGGGGTTGGCGTAGTCGTCGCCGAACTGATGCCGCACATCACCGAGCCACCAGTCCATCAGGACGTCCGTCGAGTTGATGGCCGGCAGCAGGCGACTCTTCGGCCCCCGCCCTCGGCTGCCCTTGCCGTGCCGGACGTGGAACTTGCCGAACTCTCCCAGGTCTGGCCGCCAGTCGCGAATGTCCAGCTTGACCGTCTCGCCGATCCGCGTACCGACCCGGCGCCACAGCGAGGCGGCCATGTAGTCCCGAGCGGCGGGCAGGAATTTCCGCGCCTGCCCCAGTGACTCCCGCCACCCGGCGAACAGTTGGCCCACCTCTGGCTCCGACGGCGGGATTCGCGGCGTCCCGTATTCGCTCTTCGCGGGGCGGTTGAACTCGTCGATCGGCTGCACCAGCACATGGCCGGTCAGCGTGTACACGTCGCCCTGGTAACGGGCGATTAGGAAGTCGAAAAACTGGGCGAGCGTCCACGCTTTCCTCTGGACCGTGCTGTGAGCCAGCCGCTTCACCTTGCGTTGATACGCAAGGAATCGGTCCGCGTCCTCCGGCGCTGTCGCCCACACCGGCCGGCTGAGGAAGCGCACGAACTCGAAGATCGCCCGGCGGTCGTCTGCGATGGAGTCGTCGCTCAGCCCGGCGCCAACTCCGGCCAGCAGGAACTGGTCGACCAATTCCTGCTCGAAGTCCTCGTGCTCTTGCGCCGTCTCCAGTTGCCGGGGTGTCCCGATCGACCGGACGACCGCGAGCGTCATCCATGCCTCAGTTCAATGCCAACGACCATGCGTCATAGATAGCGGTAGACCTTCAGGAATCTCGACCGAACGCCGAACTCTCCATGCGATCGAGTGAACCTCGGCTCATCAGCGTCGCAGGTGAGGAGAAGATGCATCGACCGGAAGGAACTCTCGGGAGTCCCGACAGGCAGCCCGATCCACGAGGTCGTCGCCGACCAAGACGTCATCGTCACCCCGGGCGCGACCACGCGATTGACGATCACCGATCCGTTCAAGGCCGCCAAGGTCCTCCTGCAGGCCAAGGACGACAAGACCGGCAAGCTCCTGGCCGGCGCGACCGTGAACATCGGCACCGGCGACTCGACGCTGCTCACCCTGACCACCGGCGCAAAGGGCACAGCCTCCGGAGAGCTGCCGGTACCGAACCGGAAGACGCAGTTCTGGGTCAAGGAGATCGAGGCTCCCGTGGGCTACGACCTCTACAAGCCGTCCAAGACGTTCAGCGCGGGCCCCGGCGCCCCGGTGACCGTGACCGTCACCAACGCCAAGACCGCGACCGACCCGAAGCCCGACCCCTCGGACAAGCCGACGCACAAGCCCACCGGCACCCCGTCCACCCCCGCAGACAAGCCGAGCAGCGGAACCGGCGGGGCCAAGCCCGCCTCGCCGGGCACCGGCACACCGCATACCGACTCCTCGTCCGCCGCCGCAACCCCGGCTGGCGACTCCACGCCGAAGACACCGGCGGGCTCCCGGTCCTCACCTCCACGACCCCGTTCCTGCCGACGCCCGCCGGGTCGACGGTCGGAGCCGCTACCTTGTCCGCTTACCAGCCTCCTGCGAGCAAGCGCCCCGGCCCTGGGCCGTTCGGCCCGCACCTGCCGTCGAACGGCCCAGAATCCCTGCCCGCGCGGTTACCGGTGCTCCCGCAGCAGCGTCAGTCGGCGTTTGAACTCATCCTCGTCGATCTCCCCACGGGCGAACCGCTCGGCGAGCACATCCTCTGCCCGCCTGCTTCCCCACCCGGCTTCACCTGTGCCAGCGGATGGGCCGCCCTGGTGGGGGCGATGGCTGCCTGTGAGGTAGCGCACAAGCACGACGACACCGGCGATCACCAGCACCCAGAACAACACCATGAAGATCGCCATGGCGAACCAGCCGCCCCACCCCCAGCCGTCGTACCACATCATGCCGATCACCTTCTTCGGCCGGCGGGCGAACGTGCCCCACCTCCAGAATGTGCCACCGGAGGCCGCAAAACCTTGCCTGCCGCCCCTCCGCAGGGCGCGGGTCGCAGACTCGGGGGCTGTTCGACCCGCGTCCGCCGACGACTGGCCCACAGGTGCGGCTCTTGGCCCGCGCCGAGCTGGCGCCTGTGGCGACGTGGTCAGCAGCAGCCGCATCCCTCGCTGCCAGGCTTCAATGCCCTCCCGCACCGCGAGGCCGACGACGAGCAGGCCGACAGCCGGGTCGAGCGCCACAGCCCGAACAGCGCCGAAGCCCAGTAGCGCGGAGTTCGCCAGCACCGCGGCGTGATCGCCTGACCACTCGTCTGGGAATCGCGCTGGTCGGGCTCCTCGTCGCTGCCAGGCGAAGCCATCACATCTGGTGACCAAGAGACGTTCCACACTCGCCAGCTATCGATCCACGGAATCGCCAATGACAAATCAACGCCTGGCTACAACCTGGGCCTCGTTCCCGGAGTCCCGCCAAGTAGCGGTCAAAGTCACACCCGGGCCCGGGGAGGTGAACCCGGAACTTCACTACAGCTCCAGCAGGCCACGCCAGTGAGTCGTCACAGCCAGGTGTGGCCCTCGTCGCGGAAGACAGGCCACGGCCGGTCGGAGGTGTCCGGGGACAGCAACAGGTGCCGGATCCCTGCTGCCCAGCAGTCCTGGTCCAGCAGTTCGATCAGGTAGCGGTCCATTTCCGAGCGCCTTAGCTGCAGTGTCCGGGACAGCTCGGCGGTGAGTCCGTTGGGAGTGCGCCATTCGGCCCGGCTGTGCATCTCCATGACGACCTCGCCAGCCACCAGGTCCTCGGTTCCCGGTGGGCGCACCCACTGCGCCGGGAGCCCCCGAGCGGTCAGGTCTGCGGCCAGGGACGGGCCGGAGGTCTCCACCACGAAGGTCATGACGTCGCCGATCAGGCGCGCTGCGGCAACGGGGTGTAGGGGGTAGACGCCCCACGGGACGCGCAGCGGGTCGCGCGAGACGCTGTCCAGAGTCGTGGCGTGCATGTTCAAGTCGAGCTGGTCCCCGATGCGTGCGCGGCGCCGCGCGGCGTTCCATTGGCGGGCCACCCGTTGTTTGAACTCCTGCGGCGTCCAGCTCCGGCTGATCACGCCGTACAGGTCGACGGCGATCAGGGCACGGCTGCCAGGCACCTTGGCGGCGAAGATCCCGTCCTTGGCGGCGCGTTGGGTCGCGGTCTGCAGCAGCTCCATGTGCGTCAGCAGTGGGGTGTCGATGTCATGGAGCCGCTCGCTGGCGTTGTCCCCGGGCAATGCGGATCCGGTGCGGATGGCCTCGTATGCGGTCGCGATCCGCTCCTCCTGGACAGGATTGCGGTACCTGGTGTTGGTCTTGATCTCATAGGTGTGCGCTCCGTCGTCCTGCCAGACGGTGGTGTCGCCGATCCGCAGGCAGTTGGTCAGGTCGTGCATGAGTGCGAAGTGGCCGTTGTCGCGCCAGTGGCTCTCTACGGTCTCCAGCTCCGTCTTCAGGCCGGCCTTGCCTGCCATGATTCCGGGCGGCGCGTTTCGGCACAGGGCCAGGATGTACCGGCGGTCGTGGTTGAAGGCCCGCCAGGCCAGCGCGTCGCCGATCGAGCGGAACTGCCGCGCCACGCGCTCGCACAGCTCGCGCTCGAGGATCCACGTCTCGATGTCGGACAGGTGCAGCCCTGACTGCGGTTCGGGCGCACCGGCTTGCGGCGCCTTGCCGGCGCGCATGCGCTTGACCGCCTTGCTGAAGGCGTTGCGGTGTTCCTCCACTTCGAGGAGATGTTGCAGCAGATCCTGTTGCAGTTCGTAGCCGTCCTGCGGGCTGCGGCAGGCCCGTACGCGCTCGATCAACGGCACCAAGTCCGCCTGTGCGGCCTGGTGTCGGGGATGCGCGATCACCTCTTCGGGCTCAAAGCCCAGATCGAACAGCTTCACCCGCACAGTGTCGTCCCACCATGCCCCGCAACGAGACAGTTTTTCCCGCGCTCCGCCACAGCGAGCTGCCGTGACTGGTCAGCACCCGGGCCAGGGGACCGGTTCGCCGTGGTGACCGCGCCGTTGTACTCGCCGGGGCACGCACTGGTTCGCCGCCTACAAGAGTGCTCCGATCCGCCATCCTGAGTGCTCAGTCACAGGAACGGAGGGCTCCTCTGGCTTCGCCTTCGGCATGGGCCGACGGCTCCGCGTGGGTGACTAGGGGCGCGCTGGGGGGCATGCCGTAGCGGCTGACAGCCAGGTCGTCTCCGGTGTCGTTGCTTCGAGGAGCCCTCGCTCGGTCAGCGACGGACCGTCATGTTCCGCGTGCCGGTGTCCATATGCGGGTGGCGATAGCTTGCGACTTTGCTGAGATGAGGCAACGGCCCAAGTGTGTCCGCGGGCGACGTCTGCTACCAGTCCAGGTCGAGGTCTCCGGTTTCCTCGTCGAGCAGGCCCCGGGCCATAGAGTCGGCGCGGCGGGCGGCGCGCAGGAGCCAGTCATACGTCCGGACCTCGATCCGGTCATTGGCGGACCGGCGATCCCGGATCTCGCGGGCGCTGTCCGTCCCGTCCTCCCGTCCCATGATGACGAGTCCGCGTGCGTCCACGGTGATGCCTGGGAGCTTTTCCCGGGCGGCCAGGAGATTGGTCTTCAGCCACTCGCGCCAGTCCTGGATCTGTTCGATGGCATGGCGCAGCGTGGGAGATTCGCGCCCGTTGCCGACGTTGGTGAGTCGCGCTGTGGGGCATTCGAGTTCGACGAGGTGCCAGCGCATCCCTGCTGAGGTCTGGCTGGCGATGAGGAAGTCGGAGACGTACTGGTCGCCCAGGCGAACCTGCGGTCGGACCCATACTCCGTGGTTGCCCGTGATCATGTTGGCGAGGAGCGTTGGGTGGTTCTCCAGAACCACCTGCATCGGTCGTTCCTCCGTGGCGCTGTCCAGGGCCTCTTGGAGAGCTCGACAGTCCGCCAGCGAGGAGCGACGTGGGACCTTCCACTTGTCGAGCATTGCGAGCTCTCGGTTGGTGACATGCTCAGGGTGCCGGTCCTCGGCGGCGACTTCCTCACGTGCCCTGGTGAGAAGTTCGCCGTGGTCGGCGTCGCTGACCTTCGCGAGGCGCTTGACGGTGTGGGGCCACGCTCTTCTGCCGAGACCACCGCGGAAGTTCAGCTGGCCGTTGCGGCTGATCGAGCTGATCTGTCCGTACCGGTCCTCCTCGGGCTTTCTTCTCCTCACGGTGATGGCGACATCACCCACCTCGGGGCATAAGCGTTCGAGGTGGTGGACCGTTCGCCGTGCCCAGGCGACTTCGAGCCATGCGTCCAGAAGATCTCGGCTGCCTATCTGATCGAGGACTGGGATGTGCAAGTTCGTCTCAGTTGCTACGCGGGCGAGGTAGTCGTACTCCGGCTCGTCGATTGGAGGGTGCTCTCGCAGGCGCAGTGGTTTCGCAAGGTGAGCGCGGAGTAGGGCGGCAGCGACTGGGGTGGGTGTGCCCGGTGCCAGGGGAAACTTCAACTCGTCGGCGATGGCACCCTGCTCTGCGGTCGGTCCTGCGTACAGATGGCCAAGCGCATCCGCGACCAGCTGCCAGTTGGTCTCAGTCACCGTGTTGTCCTTTGTGTCGAACGGTTGCGTCTGGTCTTGTTCGTCGCGCACCACGAGTGCTCACGCTGCACGCCTAGGCTCAGTCATATACAGCCGAAGTGGCTGGGTTAGTTGTCAAGCCCCTCGATTGGATGACAGGGGGCAAGTTCGCCGGATGGTGTCCCGCCAAGTGGTGTAGGGGATCAAGGTGCCGAAATCCACAGGCCAGGGACGGTGCCCACGTTCTGCGGGGCGTCCACGTCTAACCGGCAGCTTCCTGGGCTACTCCCTCCACAGAGATGGCCACGGACTCCAACCGCAATGCGTCGTGCCTTGATCCGCTCCACCACGTCGCTGTAGGGTCTCGCGGCTCACGTCCTACGAAGGGACTCCGAACTGCGGCTTTTGTGGAGTCTCATGCTCGTGTCCAGCCGTTCAGTCTCACGACCGTGTCCAAATCCTCGACATGGGACTTCGGACTGGATGGACCGACCAAGCGACAACTGGCTGGCCCCCTGCCCACATGAGGCTGGCGCACGCCACAACGCCGGACCATGCAGTTGTCATTTGACAGCTGGGTTGGTCGCGATCAGTGCGTTGACTTGGCCCGACTGGATTGGGTTGCCAAGCATTTATTTCGCTTAGGTCCCCGTCCGGCGCTCCCCCGTCCGCGACAGCTGGAACCTGTAGCGCAGGCCCTCGCCGACCGAGCGGAAGAAGTGGGCCGACCGGGGGTGGAGCGGGTTGGGTAGGAGGTGGATCTTCCGCAGGTCGGCGTCGAGGGCGTGGGAGACGTACAGGATGTGGTACGTCTCTCGCTTCTTCAGGGAGCGCGCCCGGGCAATCTCGGTGGGCGAGAGGACGAACTCCCCCTCGCCTCCGGCCGAGGACTTCACCTCGAAGAGCAGGCTCGACCGTTTCCTCTCGACGATGAGGTCGTAGCCGAGCGTGTCGTCGCCCATGCCGTCACCCAGGACCTTGTTGCGGTAGCTCGACACCCACGCGCTCTCGTCCACGGCGTCGTACCGGTTCATGAGCCAGGCGAGGGCGGCGACCTCCCCCGCGAGTCCGACCGCGAGCGCCTGTGTGTCGGAGAGCTTGCCCCGTCGGCCAGCGGAGAATCCGGGGCGCCCGGCGCCAGGGAGCCGCTGTGTCTGCCGGCCCAGTGCGACGAGCGGGGCGTCGCCCGCGGAGCCGAGGAACTCGGGGGTGAGGCCGCCCCGTACGGCCTCCACGATCGCGTGGTAGTTGTCCTCCTCCGCCGACATCCTCGTGCGGTCCACCACGATGTGCCGCCGCTCCTCCTGCCGCAGCCGCCGCTCCCTCTTCTCCTGCCGTTCGGCGTCGTCCAGCTGACCAGTCGTCAGGCCGAGGTCTCCGGGTGTCAGGGCGAGCGGGACGGCGGCGGGCCAGCGGTCTCCGGTTCGGAGCCAGCGCAGCGTCGTGGCGTCGTCGAGCGGGAAAAAGTCGAGCAGCCCGGCGGCGGTGGCCTCGGTCGTGAGGTTCTCCGGGTCCCCCGGGAGGCCGGAGGTGGACTCGCCGTGCGCGGCCTCCCACGCGTGGATCAGGGTCCGTGCGCGCTTCAGCCGTTCCAGGAGGAGGGGCCGGTTGGTCAGCCGGAGTTCGTCCACGGGCGTCAGCCCCGCGTCCGTACCGAGCGGCGGGGCCCCGAGTCCGGTGAGCCAGCGGTCGACGTGCGCCTGCATGAGGGCGGTCTCCAGATGGAGGTGTTCGTCCGCCCAGGCGGTGTCCGGCACGAGTCCGGTCAAATTCCGGTTCTCGGCGTACGAGGTCAGGGGGGCTCCGGACCGGAACGCGTCCAGGAAGCCGACCCGCAGCGCGTCCAGGATGCTTCGTCGCCGGCCGGCGACGAAGTGCCGGAACTCCTGCTCGATGCCCTCGGCGTTGCGCAGCGGCCGGTAGGTCGAACCGAGGGCGGCGATCGCGGCGTTGAGCTCGCGCAGCGACAGCGACATGGCCCTGCGGGCGGTGTCCAGGTCGGGGTGGCGGGCCGCCGCCCGCAGCGTCCGGTGGTCCGTCGGCGTCAGCCGGGCGGCGAGCCAGCGGTCCAGTTCGGTCTCTGAGGCGAGGGCCTCGTCGTTGGACAGGAGGGCGTGGGCCGCTTCGAGGTCGAGTGTCGCGAGCAGTGGCACGAGGATGTCCAGGAGGGCGTCCAGGGGCTGTCGCAGGGTTGCGGTGATCTCACGCACCCGGGCCCGGTCCTCGCCCAGGATGTCGGCGATCGCGTCGGCGTCCGGGCTCTGACCCGGGCCCCAGCCGGCCGTGTTCAGGTCGAGGAGGGCCATGCGGAGGGTGTCGGCGAGTTCGGGGTGGTGGAGGAGTTCCATGATCCCCGCGGCGGACCGCTGGAGCAGGTCCTCCTCGCCCTGGTTGGGCCCCTCAAGCAGGAGAGTCGGGGTGTCCTGGTGTGGGACGGCCAGCCACCGTCTGCCGGCGTGGCCGGGCCGCTCGGCGATCTCGTCCACGACGGAGGTCAGGACGCCGGCGTGGACGATCTGGATGCGCTTGGCGATCGCGCAACCGCGGCGCACGGACTCCGCGGTGGGGCGGCGGAAGCGGCTGGCGCGCAGGTCGATCACGGCCGCGACGAGGGTGAGGAGCCAGTCGCGCTCGGACGTGATCAGCGGGTCGCCCGCGGTCCCGGCGTGGAACGCCTCTCCGTCCACCCGGACTTCGACTCGTGCTCGGGAGATCCTCCGGACGCGCGAGCCGAAGCACCGTTGGAGGAGCGCGGCCACCGCGCCCCCGTGAATGTTGCGCATGCGGAGCAACGGGGCACCGCGCTGTTCGAGGAGCTGGACGAGCTGGCGTGCGTCGGTGTCCTCCACGTACAGGTGATCCACGGTGTTCGGGGAGTCCGTGTCGTCGGCGAGTGTGACAGCTTCGAGCCGACCGCCCCGGCTGACGACGACCGCCGCCTCCGAGCCCTGGGGGTAGGGGTCCTGGCGCGTCTGGGCGCACTCCGCCCAGGCGTCCTCGTACGCCCGGCGGAATGCGGCCGTCATCGTCTCGGGGACGGCGCCGTCGCGGAAGAGCTCGGTGAGCTCGCGGACCCGACGCGCGGCGGTCTCCGGGGAGTCCCACCGCTCAAGTCCCCAGCCTCTTGCGCGACGGACCGCACGGTCGTTCGCCTGGAACGCACGGCGCAGCGCCGAGGGCAGCAGGGGGACGAACGACGGGGCGGCCTCGTCCCCGTGCGTCCAGGCGGCCTCAGGCCGTACGAAGCGCCAGTCGGCGCGCTCGCGCGGGGACGCGACGGGCATCCACTCGGCCTCGGCGAGGAAGGCGGTCACCGGTGTGGGAAGGCTGAAGGAGTCCCACCGGTCGTTGTAGCGCCGCACGGTGACGTGGAGGGCATCGGCGGCCCACTCGGAGCAACCGGCGGCCACGAGCCGGGCGTACACCCGCTTCGTGGCGTCGGACAGATGGTGGTGGTCGTCCTGGCCGGGCAGCCGATACAGAGGAGTCTGGCCCACGTACTCGGTGTACGGCCGCCGATCCGTGGGAGGTTCCCTCTCCACATGGCGCAGCCAGACTTCCGCGGTGGCCTGCGGCAGGGACATAGTCGGGGGCCTGCCGTCCGTGAAGTGACGGCCGTCCGCCCGTAGGGTGGAGCGGGGCACAGGCTCGGGGCAGAGCCCCGCGCCGACCCCCAGACGCCCGAGGAAGGCACGCCACTCCGCCCGGTCCGCGCCCCGGAATGCCTGGTGCTCCGGGGGTGCGGTCAAGCGGCCCCGGAGCACCGCGAGTTCCTCCGAGACATCCTGCGCGCGGTCGATGAGCTCTCCGAGCAGCTTCGCTCGTTCTCCGCCCCACTCGGCACAGAGCAGGGCCTTCGAGGCGGGTATCCACACACCGTCGGCGCCGGGGACGAGCAGCCCCATGGCCTGGATGTCCCGCCACGGTGCCGTGTCGCTCCTGGAGAGCCGGAAGGCCCAGGCGAGGACCTCCGCCGCGAGCTCCGGCGTGGGCTTGTCCTGAAGGGAGCGGGCGACCAGTGCCAGCAGTTCGTCGGCGCGGTACTCGTTGACCAGACCGCCGTCTTCGAGCATCCGGCGGCCCCGCTGCTTGATCGTGATGCTGCCGAGCCGGTTCTTCCACGGGATGTTCCGCGACACGAAGAAGACCCGGTGGCGCAGCGACCGTGGAAGGCGGGGGCCTTGCTCCGTGGATCCTGCCTGTTCCTCGCCGTCCGCTCTGGGCGAGAAGAAGGCCGTGGCACGCCTGACCCTGCCGTCGGCCGCGTTGCACAGCCGGAGCTTTCCGTCGTCGTCCATGAGGATGCGGCGGCCCTGGAGTGCGCGGGGCCGCTCGACGCAGCCGGCGAGCTCGTCGTAGAAGCGGGCCCACAACTCCGGCCGAAAGGGCGCGTCGGCGAGGCTGCGCGCCAGGCTCTCGGCCCAGTTCGCCAGTAGTTCATCCGACGGCCGGGGTGAGCGGCCGACGAGCGTGGCGACGGCCTTCTCGAGCCGGGCCGCACGCTGCCCGGTGACGGACGGGTGTACGAGTACGGCGTCCGCGTCCCGGCTCAGCCGGTCGGTCGTGAACAGGGTCCGGTCCTTGTCGTCCCAGAGCCGGGCCTCCGTGAGGGAGGCCCACGGCCGCGCGCCCGGGGCCAGGGGGATGATCGGGGCGGTGCCGACCTCGTGTCCGAGGCGCTTGAAGGCCCGGGACAGCCGGTCGGACATAGATGCGTCCCAGCTCAGCAGGTCCGCACAGAGGGTCGGTGGGAGCTTCAGGGTCCCGGCGGAGCAGGCGAGGAGCGTCTCGGCCCCGAGGAGAGCCAGCTCGTCCAGGAGGAAGTCGTTGAGTGGGACCGTCTTCTCGAGGTCCACGCGGGCCAGCTTCGCGAAGAAGGGCGCGTTCACATGGGCCGGAAGGGGGGCAACGGCCTGCTCGCCCATCGGCAGGTGAGTGTAGAGGCGTCCTTTGGTCAACCCTTCCTCGACGGGAATCGCGAGCGTGACCCGGGCGTCTCCCTGCCAGTCGCGCCATCCCTCGCTGATGTGGTCGCCGAGCACGCTGCGTTCGACCGCGTCGCCGAAAGCCTCAGCCGCCACCTGCCGGTCGAGCAGGACGAAGGCGCCGCCGTCGCCGACGGTCACCGTACTGACCGTGAGCCGGTCGAGTTCGGCGTCCGCCCGCTCGGTCCGGGCCAGGGTGCGCCGGTCGACCATGCCGTCCTGCCGCTCCTCGACAGTGAGCGAGCCGATCCGGCGCAGGAAGAGCAGCACCGGCGGGCCGGCGGACAGCATGGTCAGCTGTTCGGCCGCCTCGGCCCGGGCCTCCTCGCTCTTCAGCGGCAGGCGCAGCACGGTCACGTATCCGTCAGCTGCGAAGGCGTTCACGGTGTCGGGAACGCTGTCCAGGGGCACGGGCAGGCAGAGGTGGAAGACGTCGGCGGCCACCTCCGCCGCGAGAGTGGCGTCGCCGTCCAGGAGGTCCTTGAGCGAGGTCTCGTCGGCGAAGGTGAAGCGGTAGCCGTCGAAGACCCGGCCGCCTTCCTCGGAGACGGAGTAGACCTGAGGTGCTCCGGTCAGCTGGAGAACGCTCTTGAAGCCGATCCCCTTGTTACCGATGCCCTCCTCCGGGCGCTTGTCCGACTGGGCGATGTCGGTGATCGCGTCGAAGTTGCTGCGGCTGACGGGCCGCCCGGTGTTCGCCACGTACACCGCGCCGTGCGGCCCCTCGTCGTGGTCGAGCCTGATCAGGACCCGGCCTCCCAAGTCGCCCGTGTCATGAGCGTCGTGGGCGTTCTGCAGGAGCTCCACCAGGGCGCGGTGCTCGTAGTCGCGGATGGCCTGTTCGATGAGGTTCTTGAGGCTGCGGAACAGGTTCCAGCGGTCTTTGGCCCCCTGGTACGAAGTAATGCGGTCGAGTGTCTTCGCACGCACTTCGGCGCGGAGGTCCGGCATGGTCGTGTTTCCCTTCAGACGCGTGCGAGCGCCGTGAGCAGTACGGCGGTGGCGACGGCCGCCACCAAGACGGCGGAGCCACCTGGTGCCGGGGTGCGGAGCCAGGTGTCTGCCGGGTGTCCTCGGTACGGGGCCAGCGCGGGTCCAGGCCAGTTCGGCGGCGGGCGGTTGCTGGGGCAGGTCGACCAGTCAGGGACGGCAGGGGGCGTGGCGGACGAGGGCCGCGCAGTGGATGCGCTCGCGAGGGTCCGCAGGAGGGCCACGAGCAGGATGGCCGGTACGACGAGCACTCGCATCGAGCGGGGACGACGGGGCGGCTACGGGGGCGCGAGGGCTCGTGTTCCTCTCCGCAGGACTGCGCCGTAAGGCCCGGACCGCTCCGGCCAGGACGTTCCTTCGTACGCGCGCGTACTCATGGCCCGACCGTAGCCCGCAGGTCGGACAGTGCGGCCGGGCGGGGGGCCGCTGCACCCAAAAGTGCGAGCAAGGTGGCTCGGGGATCTCAGATCCGTGGCCAATCGGCCACGAGGTGGCCAATGGCCGTGAAATTTGGCCACACCATCTGAGATCCCACAGTCGCGGTACTCGGCAGTTGTCCTTTGACAGCGAAGTTAGTCGTGTGCAGCCTGTTGACCTGGGCCGACTGGGTTGGATGTCAACCAGTGGTGGTGTATCTGGGAGCTGACATCGCTTCTCGCCTCCGCCGCCCCCACCGCGCCATGGTCCGCCTACCCGTCCGAGCCTTGGCAGCCACTGATGCTGACCGACACGCGGCTGCCGGCCTGACGTCAGAGTCGAGCCCGCGCTTCAACTGCTGAGTGAGTGATCCGCAACGCTGCGCCTTTGGGGGCAGCCTGCTACCGAGGAAAGGCCCGTGTTTGGGAGGGCGTTTCACGCGTCGGCTTCTGCCTCTTCGTCCGCACTAGTTTCGTCCTCGATCAGCCCGTACGGCGGACGGTCCTCGTTGCGGCTGTAGCGCACCACCACGCTGCTTTCCACCAGCGGTGGCGGGCTGTTGTCGGCGACGATGAGCTGTGCTCGGCTACCGCGCTCTGCGAGCCAGAGGGAGAGGTGGTGGTAGAAGTCGTCGATGGCGACGGCGTCCGCGATCACGGCATCGAGGGTGCCGCCGTGGCCGAGGTTTTTCTGAGGGCTGTCGATCATGAGGAATCCCGGGTGTGCGGCCCCTGCTTCGACGGCGATTTCGAAGACGGCCAGCTGCCAGGCCAGGGTCAGCAGGGTGCGGGCGCCGGAAGAGGCTTCCTGGTATGGCTCACCGCGCACGAAGGGGGTGAGGTCGGTCTTGATGAACGGCGTACTGACCTTGGGGTAGCGCCAGGCTCGCAGGAGCTCGCCGTATCGGCTGCTGATCTTGGCGATGACCCGATCGCGGTCATGGGAGGCGTCTCCAAGCCGTGCGAGTTCCTCGCGGAGACGGGCGATCTGGGCTTCGTGGCGTGCCACGGCGTCGGCCCGTTTGGCAAGTCCTTCGCGGAGTTTGACCGCGCTCTCGGCCTGTTCGAGTTGTCGCAGGACCTGTTCGCGCCTCCGGTGGAGGTCGTCGCGGGCGGCGAGGAACGGTGAGACGGATGGCGACGTCGCGGCGTCCAGCGCGGCGGCGGCTTCCTCTTCCCGGACGGCCGACTCTTCCGCCCGGAGTTTGAGTGAGGCGAGCGAGGCGCCGAGCTCATCAATGTAGCCGGTGATCTCCTTGAGGCGGGCCTTGGTGGACCGGGTCTCGGCCGCGACGTCCACACGGTTGTCCCCGGCCTGGCTGCCGGTGTCCGCGGCGCCCAGGACCAATGCCCCCTCCTCTGCGGTCAGTTCGTGGCGACAGAGGCTGCAGCGTCCGTTGTCGGCGGTGGGGGGAGCCGACAGCCGGTTCAGGCAGGCGGGGCAGGCGGTGACGCTCAGGGGATCGAAGATCTGCTGCGCTTCGCCGAGCATGCCGAGCTTTAGGAGATCGTCGGCGTACTGTGCTCGGAGAGGCATCAGGCGTTGGAGCTGCGTTTCGCAGTCCCGCAGGACCGCTGCCGCCCGTTGCGAAGTCTGGGCCGCCTCTTTGTGCTGGTGGCGCAGCTGGGCCGCGAATTCCGTCCCTGCCTGCGCCCGGCGGTCCAACTCCCTGAGACGGCTCGTGATGTCAGCCAGCTCCCGTTCGTGAACGGCAGGTTCGGGTTCATCGTCCAGTGCGGTGGGAGCCTGCTCCACGACGAAGGAACGGGCTGCTGCGAGTTCGGCCTTGGCGTGGTTGAGCCGGCCGCCGAGTTCCTGGATCCGCTGGCCGAGTTCGACGGCGCGGTCGTCGTGGACTCCGAAGGCGACGTCGACGACCTGCCGCAGTTTGTGCTTGCGCATGTAGTCGTTCTCGAACAGGAAGTTCTTGTCAGCGACGCGTTCGTTGGGCAGGAAGGCGAGCCACATCAAGTCGCGGAAGCTGAGCGGGTCCGTGCGGGATTCGCTGTTGGTGGGCGCTTCGCGTAGCTGGACGCCTTCGAGCTTGCAGTGGCTCAGAAGGAGGGAGGAGAGGCTCTCCGGTGCCCCGGGCGGGTCGATGGGCCTGCTCTCGGCCCTGGACGCGGGCCTGCTGTCGAGGGTTCCGCGGCGTACGAAAGCGACCTTCGAAGGCTCGCCGACCGACCGCTCGATCACGTGCGGCTCGGCGGATAGCTCGACCTCCAGGAGGCATGAACGGACCCTTCGCAGCACCTCCTGGTGGCGGGGGTGCCGTTTCGCGCCGAGCCCGTAGGCGATGAACTCCAGTACCGCTGTTTTGCCAGAGCTGAACGCCCCGGCGATGACGGAGAGGTTCCGTACCCGCTGTTCGGCGGTGAAATCGACGTCGTAGGACCGCTCCATGCCGACCAGGCGCAGACGGCGGATCCGGATGCCGGGAAGCGGCTCCACGTTGATCATCCCTCCCAGGACGTTTCCAGCAAGGGGCCGGGCCCCAGGACGCTCATGAGGGCAGCCGCAGGTCCGCCGGGGCCGTCCGGCCTGAGCCACCGTGCGGTCTGCTCGCGCAGCCTTTTGTCGCTGAGTTTCCGGAGCTGGCGGACGACGATGTCCGCGGCGGTAGCAAAGGAGGTGGCGTAGGTGGCGGTGAACTGCCCGCCGAGCTGCTGACCGGCCTCTGTGATCGAGTAGGTGAGGGAGCCGTTGCTGTTTCGGACCCGGCAGCACCCATAGGCCACCAGGAGCGCCAAGTCGTGCTGGATCCGTTCTCGCCGGCTCGTGAATCGCTGTGAGGAAGACGCGTAGGCAAGGACCTGCGGGTCGAATCCGGCCAGCCGGAGGAGGCTCGCGTCCCGGCCCTCGGAGGGAACTACGAGGAAGGGGTTCGCGGACAGGAAGTCGTAGTACCCGATGCGTTCCAGGGTCACCCCGTTCGCGTCCTGCGCGGCGACGGCGTCAAGGAGCAGAAGCAGTTGAGCGAGACGAAAAGGTACCTCGTCCTCGGGCATCACAACCGGCCGGTCTGCTTGCACGGTAGCTCCTCGTCAGTTGTCGAGCGGTACGGACGGATGCGAACCCTCAGTCGTCGGCATGACCGCTCGCGATCTGCCGCCAGTGCGTGACCCATCCCGCCCGCCGGTTGTCGACCAGCCGGTGGACAAGACCCCAGCTGTGCGTCACCTCCAGACGCAGCACTTTGGGCAGTCTGTCGTGCTCACCGCGCACCTCGCGCCATACCCGGCCGTGCAGAGCTGCGAGAGTGCCCTCGGCCGAGCACTCGTTGAACTGCATCTCCCACACCCCGTGAAGGGTGGCGTCAGCAGAGCTCAGTGCAGCAACCTCAGCTGGCACGCCCTTATGTGCGACTTCACGCGCCACCAGGTCGGCGTTGAAGAACTGCCTTTTCGCCGAGTCCAGTTCGACGTGACCGGCCTCGGTCATCTGGCGCACGAACAGAGCCGAGTCGAGCGCCGCCGCCTTGTCCTCCTCCACGTCCAGCACGAGGCGCATCTGCCCCTGGGAGGGGACGGCGGGCGCCGTGAAGGGTTCGTAATAGGCGCGGCGTACCTGGTCGCCTTCTGGGCTCAGCAGCTTTTTCACGAGCTTGGTCTCGTCCCACAGCTCGATGACGAGGCCGTGAGCCTTTTCCTGCCGCTTTTTCCAGCCGTCCCACCACTGGGTCGTCGGCCCGTCCATGCTAGAAGGGATGCACAGGATCCACAGCGTGATGGTGTGACCGTTGGCCGCTGCGGCTTTCAGCCCGTTCGCGAGGGATTCGCGAATCTGCTGCGACTGGCTGGTTGTGGTCTTCGGCATGAAGTACTTGGACTGCCAGACAGTGATAGCGCCCCCGAGGTCACCGGCGAAAGCGTCGATTCCCCAGTCCCCTGGATTCGTGGCGATCATCCGGACGTTCGGATTGGTCGCACTGGCGAGCTGCGCGAGCATCTTCTCGAAGTCGGCCCGTGCCCCGTCCGCGCTTCCGGTCCGCAGTTCGTGCACTCCAAAATGGATGGGCGGAACACCAGCTGCCACCGGCATGGAGTTGTCCAACCTGCACCCCCGCATCCCGCAGGCAAGCCGAACGAACCGCGTTCAGCGGGCTGTTCACCCTGCGCCACACACAGTAACGGCCGTCAGCGTACGTGTTACGGAATCATTCGATCAAGGTGCTTGCGCCCGGCAGTATCCCGGCAGTGGCACGGTGGATGGGGCCGGTGTGCAGAGACAGCGGCAGTCCACTCGCCCCGTTGGCGTGGGCGATGATCTCCGCGGTGATGGACGCGGCAGTCTCCTCGGGTGTACGTGCTCCCAGGTCGAGACCGACAGGGGAATGCAATGCGGCTAGTTGCTGTGCCTCGACACCGGCCCTCCCGCAGGAGGCGCAGGCGCTCCTCGTGGGTGCCGCGGGAGCCCATCGCGCCGACGTAGCCGACGGGCAGCGTGAGCGCCCGGCGCAGGAGAGGGATGTCGAACTTGGCGTCGTGCGTGAGGACGCAGATGGCTGTACGGGCACCGGCCGTCGTGCGTTCCAGGTGGTGGTTGGGCCAGGCGACACGGACGCAGCTGATGCCCGCCTACGCCCTGCCTGCACGACACCTCGACGTACGGCACGGCCCCGTCCGCCCCAGCAGGGACGGCCATGCACCCCCCGCGCGCTCACCCCTCACGACTAGATTCACTGTCAGGGAAGCCGAAACGACTGGGTTCGATGTCAAACGACTCGATTGGATGACAGAGGACAGCAGTTCGCCGGGGGCAGACAGGAAAGATCGCTGAAAGACTGGCCAACGTGCGTGAGGGCATGTCAACGTAGACGACCTTACAAGAAACCCCAGGTCAGAGAGGTGATTGCCCGTGACCGCGGCTCCCGTGAGCCCTGGTTTCTCCACGTCCGTCGAAGCCCTGCGGCTGCGCGAGTGGCAGCTCGGTCCTGGCCAGCCCACGCTGGTCATGGACCAGTTCTCCGCGGAGGACTTCCACCTGATCGTGGATGACCGCGCGGACGTGCACGTCAGCTCGAAGGACGGCCGCTTCTACCTCGGCTGGTTCCCGCTCGGCCGCCCCGGCACGGACTGCGAGGGATGGAAGATCGCCGTCACCGGCACGGCCAAGGTGCGTGGCTACCACCTGTCGTTCGACACGGAGACGCCAGCGGACATCGTCGCCGCCGCCGTGGCGCGCGTGCTGGAGACCTCACGCCTCCTGTGAAAGCGCGGACACCGACAGGTAGCCCTCGCCCTGTGGGAGGCCGGATGTTTGCCGGCCGCCGACCCGTTCCATTGCTCCCCGTTTCCCCGCACCCCCAGGAGGCTGTTCGTGACGTGCCCGGAGATGACCGTTGGCGATCTCATCGACCTGCTGTCCGGCTGCGACCGGAGTGCTCCGGTCCGCCAGGCCATGAACCCCTTCTTTCCGATGGCACACCGCTTGGCGCAGGTCGTGCAGTCCGTGGACGAGACCGGCCGGACCGTCGTCTATCTCGCCGAAGGGCGCGACGAGGACGCACAGCTAGGCCACCTGCCGCCCGAGGTCGCCGTCGCCTTGACGTGGCAGGGCCCCGTCCAGGCACCCCCGCGCCGCCCCCGCCGCCGTGCCGGCGGCAACTAGACCCGCACCGAGCCCTTGGAGGCGCCCCTGTACCCCGACTTCCCGCTCGGCCGCTCCGCTCCGGGCGGCCAACCCGCGTTCTGGGTCGGTCCCCGGCATCTGGCCGGTGATGACGGGCGCCCCTACGACGCCGTCGCCGACACGCTCGCCGGCCTGGGCTGGACGAGCCTGACGATCGTCCGCGGACGGCACGAGCCGGACGAGGCGCCGGAGGACCGCCAGGTCCTGCGCAGCACCGTCCTGCACATCAGTCCCGACGCCCTGCGCTGGGCCCAGTGGAGCCTGGCGGACGAGCCGTTCCACCTGGGAGAGCTGCCGATCACCTGGCAGATCTCCGCCCGCGCCGAGACGAGCAGCCCGCTCGCTCAGTGGTCGGCCTACTTCACCCCCGATGTCCCCGGCGAGGCCGTGTCCGACTTCCTCGTCGCGCTCGACGCCCACGACCAGCCCGCCGTGCCGCTCGCCGGACCCGAGCTGGTCCTCGACGCCGTTGCCGCACACGGGTGGCTCCGCGACATCGACCAGCCCCAGGCGGCAGCGACGGACCCGACGTTCACCTCGCACATCAGCCTCGGTGACGTGCCGCCCCTCATTCAGGACGCCGACCCCCGCGTCCTCGTCACCGAGGCCGACGAGGCGGGGCCGGCCGGGTGGCAGGCGTGGGCCGAGCCCGCGCTTGGCGCACCGTGCCTGTGGGCGGCCTCCTTCGCCGCCAGCGTCCCCCACGACCTCGTTGCCTCCTTCGCCGCCTCCCTCAGCTCGACCGCCCCGGTCCTGCGCCGGGTGCTGCCCGAGGCAACCCAGGAGCGGCTCCTGCGTGCGCCGGCCATCTAGCGCCTAGTAGGACTCCGTTATGTCTTTCTCTCGGTCCTGTTTGAGGGGATGCTGTGGGGTGTGGATGCATTTGAAGTGAACCGTGCTCGGGCAAAGTTGGCGTTATTCGTGGCTGATGTGTTCGCGTCGGTGCCGCGCAAGGATCAGCGGGCGAAGGGTGACTGCTATCTGCGGGGCCTGATGCTGGACGGGCGGCGCAAGTCCATCCAGGCCATGGCGGAGCGGCTGGCGGATGGCAACGAGCAGAACCTGCAGCAGTTCGTGAACCAGTCGACCTGGGATCCGGTGCCGGTGCGGCGGCGGATCGCGGAGCGGATGGTGCCGCAGATCGGCCCGGCTGCCTGGGCGGTCGATGACGTGTCGTTCCCCAAGGACGGGAAGATGTCGGTGGCGGTCGCGCGCCAGTACTGCGGCGCTTTGGGCAAGCAGGCCAACTGCCAGGTCGCGGTGAGCGTGCACGCGGTCTCCGACACCGCGTCCTGTCCGCTGCAGTGGCGGTTGTTCGTGCCCCAGGAGTGGGCGCACGATGCCGCACGGCGGAAGAAGACCGGGATACCGGAGGGGGTCGGGCACCGGGAGAAGTGGCGCCTGGCCCTGGACACCTTCGACGAACTGGCCGGGTGGGGTCTGGTGCCGCCGGTGGTGGTGGCCGATGCCGGCTACGGGCAGAACGCCGACTTCCGCGACGGCCTGAGCAAGCGGGGCATCAGCTATGTCGTGGCGGTCCGTTCGGACATGACCGTCCACCCGCACAGCGCCGAGCCCCTCACGCCGCCGTGGTCGGGCAAGGGCCGCAAGCCGCAGCCCCGCTACCGGCACAAGCCGTCCCCGGTGTCCGCGCTGGCGATGAGCCACGGACGGCCGGCTTTCCACGAGGTCACCTGGCGTCAGGGCTCCCGCGGGCCGATGCGCTCGCGCTTCCTGGCCCTGCGGGTGCGGCCCGCCGGCGTCAGGGCCCGCCGTCTGGCCCAGCCAGCCGCCACCACCGAACACCGGCACTGGGACGGTGTCCTGCCCGAAGTGACACTGCTGGCCGAATGGCCCGAAGGCGCCGAAGCACCCAGCGACTACTGGCTGTCCAGCCTGCCCGCCGGCACCCCGCTGCCCGAACTGGTCCGTCTGGCCAAGATCCGCTGGCGGATCGAGCACGACTACCGGGAACTCAAGCACGGCCTCGGCCTGGACCACTTCGAGGGACGTTCCTGGGTCGGGTGGCATCACCACGTCACCCTGGTCACCGCCGCCCACGCGTTCCTCACCGAACAGCGCCTGGCCCCAAAAGCCGATACAGCGGACTCACCCTCTACCAGATCCTCGATGCCATCCAGGACCTGCTGAACTGCTGGACCGGCACCTGCACCACCTGCCACCGCCCCTTGCCCAGAACATCCACCACCAGCCCAAACCCAAGAGCCAGAGCAACCTAACGGAGTCCTACTAGCACCGTCACCCGTCGCGCTCAGCCCGGCCCCTCCGTCATAGAGGGGTCGGGCTGGGCGCTTCTCCGGTCCGCACCGTACGTGTGCCGACGCACTGCTGCCCCCGACCATCCGTCTCGGTCGGGGGCAGCAGTGCGTCGGGGGCCGGTCAGTTGGCTGCGGTTGCCTTGGCGAGGGCCTTGTCGAGATGGCGGTCGACGAGGGCCGGGGAGCCGGAGACGATCAGCAGCAGACTGCCGTCGCGGATCGCGGTCTGCTTGACCACGATGCTCTGCCCTCCGGCGGAGAACGTCAGGAGCTGGCCCCACTGCTCGTCACCGAGCCCCTGAGGCGCCAGCAGCTTCTGGGAGGTCATGTCGATCGGGGTGCCGCCCGCGACGACCTGATAGCTCGGGCAGCCGGTCATCGCGTCGAAGATCCGGTCGATGCCGCCGGACAGCTTGTTCGCGCTGTCGCTGTACAGCTCCTCGGAGATCTCCGAGGAACTGCCGCCGTAGGTGAAGGCCGTCTTCGCCTTGCGGGGGAAGGTGAGCGTGCCACCGGTGGCCGCGTCGCCGCCCAGCTCGTTCAGGGCCGGGCAGCCGACGACGGTGACGTCGTCGTGCTGGGTGGGGCGCTCCGGCTTGCGCAGGTAGCCGCTGCCGAGGTCGCTCTCGTCGAGCAGGCGCGTCTCCAGTGCGGCCGACGAGAGCATGGCGACCTTGTGGAAGGTGTCGGCCGGGCTCCCGGTCCGGGCGGAGGGAGCGGCGTTGGGCTTGGTGCTGGTGGAGCAGGCGGGCACGGCGAGGAAGGCGGCGGTGATGCCGAGGGCGGTGGTTGCGACGCGAACGCGCATGACGGAACTGACCCCTTGGTGCTAGACGACGGGTGGTCAGTGCGGGCCCGCGGGCCCGGTGGGTTGTAGGGGTGGGGGTCAGTGCCCGAGGTGGCGCAGGCACTCTTCGAACGTGGCGTGCGTCGCGTCCGCCGGCCCGGAGTTCCGGTTGAACCAGGCGGTGTCGAGGCGGGTCTCCTGTTGCTGGTGGCCGACCCGGCAGCGCAGCCAGATCTGGCCGCGGGTGGAGAGGATGAGCCAGCCCCGGTACGCGCCGCACTCGGAGCAGGCGACCATCTCGCCCTCAAGGACGAGCGGCTGCTTCCACGGCATCATCGTGCCGTCGACCTGGTCGTGGCTGGGCACGCGCAGCTCCGGCGGGAGGAAGTCGTCCACTACGGTGGCCGGCTCGCTGCGTTCACGGTTCCGTTCGGCCCACGCCCGCTCAACCGCCGGCGGCACCTGTCCCTGCATCTTCGCCGCCATCTCGGCGAACCGGCGCTGCCCTTCGCTGGGCTCCTTGGCCCGGCGCCGTATTCGGCGAAACACCCCGACGTCCTCCCTTGCCTCGTCCTGCTCGCTTCATGATCGTGCCCTACGCCCCCGGCGGTTTCAATTCACAAAGTCCACAGTCACCTCCACGCGGCTGCCAACTGTCCTGCGAACCCCGCACCGAGCCTTCACGTCCGGCTCCTCGGCCGCTCCGTACGCCTTATGTCGGTGGCCTTTGGTTAGCTGATGCCCATGATCGGACATGCATTTTCCCTGCCGAGCAGCAACCCTCAGGCGGGTCAGCAGCCCTCGCTGTGCGAGGTACTGCTGTGGATAGCCGGCGACACGTTCCACTGGCTGCACAACGGCCATCACCGCTATCCCCCTGCGCCTGGTGAGGAGAGCTTCACCGACATGAACATCCGGCACCTGCGCCAGTTCGTCGGCGATCGGGTCAAGGTGTTCCAGTTCACCAAGGACCAGGAGCGCCAGAACGGTGCCGACTGGGAGATGTGGATCCACGACCGCACTCACGGAGTTGGTCTGCGGATCCAGGCCAAGAAGGCGTCGAAGCAGCGCCGGTACCCCTTCGACCACAGGGTCGGGAAACAGAACGCGTACCAGTGCGACCTGCTGGTCCAAAACGCGCTGATGGTCAGGTGCGTGCCCGTCTACTTGCTGCACAACCACTGGGATTGGGAACACGGGGCCGAGGAGGCAGCGGCTCAAGCAGGACTTCTGTGCGGCCACGTCGCCGCTGACGGATCACATCATGGATGCACGCTGCTGTCGGCTTATCGCGTCCAGAGCGAAGTCGGCCGGAAGGCCGGCGGGCGCAATGTACGTCACGCAGTTCTGTGGGCGGAATCACTGCCCTGGAACAGGGTGTTGTGCGACCGTCGTGGTGCCGCCGACGCGCCGTCCTCCCGTTCCAGCAGCGAGATCCTTACCGGTGTATTCACCGCCGTCAAAGAGCTGACGCGCGTGGGCCGGGGCCTGTCACCGACATACTCGGCAGGATCAAGTCCCGGCGACGGCACCCAGGAGGACGCTGCGTACGCCCACACTCCGGACGTAGATGATGTCGATGACACTCTCGCCATCTTGGGTAGCGGCCCTCCCTGGTTGCCGCCCCATGTGCTCCAGCTCCTCCAAGCTCACGAGGCGGAACCGCCGGCCCCGCCGGTGCCCACGGTGGCGACCGTGTTGGTGGACGTCAGCGACGACCGAACGCAGATGCCCCCCAGCTGGTTCGAGGGGTGTGTCCGCCACCGATAGCGGTACAGCGCCCCATCCCTCTCGTCGGCCAGTCTGGAGAGCTCACCGTGTGTTGCCTGCCGCCTCTTCGCCGCGGTACCGGTTAGGTGACGTGGGACGGGACGCCACAGGGCGTATGGCGGACGGCCCCTTCACCGTGTCGTGCTCGGGTACTCCCGACGCGTCGGCGGGCAGGTCGGCCATCCGTCGCAGCCGCCACACCAGCACGTCGCTGACGGAGTCCGCGGTGTCGAGTTCGCGGCGCCTGACAGCACCGGAAAGAAGGCTGGCCGGGTCGTGGCCGGCGGCTTCGGCTTCTGCGATGGTCGCGGCCAGGGCGTACCAACCGGGCTCGGCGAGGATCTGCTCGGCCAGCTCGGGCAGCACCTCGCGCAGTACCACCGTCTGCCGCTGGAGTATGGGCTGGTTCAGGCGTCGGCCCCGCTGGTAGAGCACGCCGAGTGAGTGGGCGGCGGCCTCCTGGTAGGCAGAGCGAAGGTGCTCGGCGGCCTGGCGGGCGGCGGCGGCCTGCTGCGCGTGGCCCTTCTTCGCGTGCCAGTGCGCGGCGGCGGTGATGAGGAAGAACAGCATGTCGATCGCCATCGCGGTAGTGGCTCCGTCCTCGCCGCGGCCCAGAGCCGGGCCGCCGTGAACGAGTTCGCGGGCGGCCTGCCGCAGGGCCCGGTCGTGTCCGCGGACGGCGCGGACGTGGGAGCGCGAGGCCCGCTCGAAGGCCGTTGCCGCGTCACGTAGTTCGTGGCGGGTGTGGGCTGCAGACGTCTTCGCGAGGGCGTCCAGGACCTCGCCGGCCGCAGAGATGTGGGCGGCGGCGACCGTATCGTTGCCGTGCTCGATGACGAGCACGGCCTGCCACGCTGCCGATGCCGTCCTGCGGCGGGCAGCGGCCGGAACGCCCGGACCCGTGCGGACCGCATCGTCCTGCCTGGGGGCCGGGTTGACCTGGGCATCGGCGGACCAACGCTCCCTGATGCGGGGCAGCGAGAGGTCGGGGGCGAGGCGCGCGCCGGGATAGAACACCGGCTCGCCGTCCTTGTTCCGGTCATCGGGCAGGGCGACCTTGTATCCGAGGAGGTCCCCGGAGGGCGCGGCGCGCTTACGGATCAGGAGTCCGGCGCCGGCGAGCCGGTCGAAGAACTCCTCCTCACTGCTCGCGCCGGCCACGGCCCGCCGTACCGTCTCGCGTAGCTCTTCGCGGGCGGTGCGCTCGCGGCCCTGACGCTCGGCCTTGTGGCGTTCGGCGCTGGTGGGCCGCTGAGCGGCTGTGCCGTCGCCGGGCGCGACCTCGTGGAGACCGAGTTCCTTCTCGATGAGCCGGGCTTCGGCCTGGGCGCGGGCGCCGGAACGGTAGTCGTCGGGACGGTGGCCGTCCTCAGTCACGAGGGTGGCGACGATGTGGATGTGGTCGTCCGCGTGTCGTACGGCAGCCCAGCGGCAGCCGGGCTGTCCGTCGCCGGGATCGATGCCGGTGGCGGCGACGATACGGCGGGCGATGTCGGCCCACTCCTCGTCGGACAGGGTTCGGTCTCTCGGGTCGGCGCGGACGGAGGTGTGCCACACGTGCTTGGCCGGACGGGCGTGCTCGGCGAGGGCCATCACGGGCTGGTCCAGGAGCTGCTGGAGATCCTTGAGGGAGGCGTTCGGGTCGCGGCCGGGGTCGGGGGACATGCCATCGAAAGAGGCCACCAGGTGGGGGTCGGTGTGCTCCTCATGCTTGCCCGGGCCGTAGAGGTAGGCGAGGAGCCCGATAGTCCGGGAGCCCGAGGAGTTGACGCTGGGGATCATGAGCCGCGGCGCTCGATCAGTCTCGCGGCGGCTTCGTGCGCGGTGTCGGCGGCACGCCGTACAGCGGCAACGGCTGCTTCGAGCTGGGGAGCGTCCACACCGGAGTTGAGCACCTTGACTGCCTGGTTGAGGTTGCTGCCGGCCCAGCCGAGCCGACGCCGGCTGTCGAACAGAGCGGTGATCACTTCGCGTTCGTCGGCGATCTCGGCGCTGGTGCGGTCGAGGTCACGGGCGGCGGCGAGCGCGGAACGGGCGAGGAAACCGGCAACGGACAGATCGCACTGGGCGGCGGCGGACTTGATCAGGGCGAACTCTTCGCCGTTGAAACGTGTGTTGGGCTGGTGCAGGCGCTTCTTCTCGGGCGGCTGACGCGGACGCTGACGGGCGCGAGGAGCACGCTGTCGGCGTGCACGACGCTCGGTCTGCTTCTCCTCCTGCCCAGGCTTCGATCCGCCCCCGGTCGAAGCCTGAAGGACCTGCGCCCCCCGGTGCAGATCCTCTCCCGCCCCTTCGGGGGCGGGTTCGGCGGAAGCTACGCTTCCGCCCCAACTTGCTCGCCCCGAGACCGAGTTGGAGTCGAGAGCGGGTTCCGGGGTGTTGCCGTTCTGGGTCGTGTTCGTCATTGGGATTCGGGCCTCGCGGAGCGGTTGCGGTGCTGGATGGTGGCGGCCAGTTCGACGACGGCGGCCGGTCCTGTGAGGACGCGGACGGGCCCGTCGGGATGGCGCTGGACGAGCCACTGGCCAGTCGGGGCGAGGAGCGCGGCGTGCAGGAGTCGGTGGCTGACCAGGACGTCCGCCCAGGCGCAGGCCCCGGCGGTCGTGGGCTCGGATGAGCGAGTGGGACGTGGGATCACGCCGTGCCTCCTGAATGGGGGCGGTGGCCCGGCGCGGAGCCGGTCCACCTATTGCGGATAGCGGGGTTGAGCTGCGGCTTTGTCGGTTCAGCCGCACTCGGGGCAGCGCCCGACGTGGCTGCCGAGCGCCCGGGCCATCCGTGCCTTCGTCGACGCGGCTTGCTTCGCACTGGACTTCGCCGCCGGCCTTCCCTCGTGCCGCTCGGAGTGGGCGATCATGAAGCCGATCTCACGCTCGTACTCCGCACGCAGGGTTGTGAATCGCCGGCAGGTCTTCATCGGGCGGTGCTCCTTGTCTTCGGGGTGTCGCCGCTCCGCAGTTCCTGGAGGACGAGGCTCAGTCGGTCGTTTCGGCCGCCCGGGAGGCCCTCGCGGCGGAGGATCTCTCGCAGCTGGACCCGGGTGACGGACTCGTTGCCGTCCCGTTCGAGCAGCGCAGGGACATGGGGGCGGATCTGCTCGACGAGCTGGTCCACGGGCTGCTCCGGCTCGCGCGGCGGACGCTGTGTCTGTGGGCTGCGAGACCGGCCGCTTCGCTTCCCCTTGCCCTTCGTGGTCGGCTTCCGCCGGAGGGGGACCCTTTGTCCTCGGTCCCCGGTGTGCTCGGTCCCCGTGTCGGTGTCGGTCGGCCCTCGGTCCCCGGTGTGCTCGGTCCCCGACTCGGTGCCCCCCGGTTCTCGGCGCAGTTCCTGGCCCTGAGCAGGCACTTCTGCCGCAGGCCCGCCGGTCCCCGCGCTACCGTCGTCCCCCTCATTCGGCTCCGACTTGACGGTCCCTGGGACGGTCCCCGCATCGCCGCTCTCGGTCCCCCCGATTGCCCTCGCGTCGTGGTCCCCGATTCCGGGGACCGGTCCCCTCGGCTCACGTGGTTCCCGGTCCCCGATCAGTTCGGCGGGACCGTGGGGACTGACCGCGGGGACCGGCGTGTCCGGGGTCTTAGGCGAGGGGACCGTGGCAGCCGTGTCACTGCCGTGCGCCGGGGACCAGGGAGAGGGCAGCGGGACCGTGGCGAGCGCGAGCGCGTGCCGACGGGCGGCGAGCTGGTCGAGCAGCTGCGCGCGCTGGAGGGGGTCGGTGCCGACCGAGGCCCTGCCGACCGCCTTAGACAGGCGCCGGGTGAGACGTCGGCCGCGCCAGCTCCGCTGTTGCTCGGGCGTGCGCTCAGCGAGTCGGGCGGCCAGGGCGACCGCGCGAGTGGTCGCCCGGTCCCGAGTAATCTGCGCGGCGTCGCGGTCTCGAGCCGCGATGCCAAGTCGGGACAGCAGCCGCTCGCGCGCCTCCCGACCCAGGGTGGCGATCAACCCGTGGGATGCGGCGCCCGGGGTGCGCAGGCGCAGCTCGATCCCCATCGCGAGGTGCCACAGCATCGCCGCCATGACTGGGCCGACGAAGGCGCGGACCGTGCCGCCGACGGGACCGCTCTCGGCGAAGGCGGGGATCACCTGCACTCCGGTGATCACCCAGACCAGTGTGCCTGGCAGGCCGGGCGCACCCTGGGCGGCCAGGTTCTGCCGTGCCATCAGCGCGGTCGCGAAGAGCGCGAGCTCGGCCGCGGCGAACATGCCGGCCCGCTCGGCGGTGCCGGCTATGTCGAGGTAGTCGGCGGCGAAGCGCCAGCTCGTGTCCGCGCTGTAGGCGGTGCAGCCGAGGGCGGCGAGAGCTGCGACCTTGACCGCCGGGCTGCCGAGGCGCTTCCGCGGATGCGTGTCCCGGCGCCGGACCGTCCAGGCGGTCAGCACCAGGGCGAGAGCGGCGGCCACGCCGGCCGCGAAGAGAGGGGGGAGGTCCGGAGCGACGCCGAGGGACAGGACAGGGTGGGTCATGCGGCCTTTCCGAGAGGGGCGGGCGCCGAGGTCGACGCTGCCGGACGGGACACCGACTGCCGTGTGCCGGGCTTGGCGGGCGCGGGGCCGCCTGCTGTCGGGGTGGCCTTCTTCCGCTTCTTCTTGGGCCGTGGCACGCCGTAGTTGCGGTCGCGGTCGAAGACCTTGTTGGCGGCCTGCCGGAGCAGGTCACGGGCGTGCTTGTGGCTGATCTGCAGGGCGGCGGCGAGCCGCTCGGGCCGCCAGCCCCGGACGTAGGCGTGGTCGATGACGATCTGGCGCTCGGCCTCGGTCAGGTGCACGTCGCGTCCGTTGAAGAACGCGTTCACGCGCCGGTAGTCGAGGCGCTGGGGCAGCCCGTCGTGCCACGGACGCCGCTCGGCCTCGGTGAGTCCGCCCCAGACGCCTTCCTTGAGGGCGTTCTCCAGGGCGTAGTTGAGGCAGTCGCGGCGCACCGGGCACAGGCCGCACAGCTCCTTTGCCTCGGCGATGGCTTCGTGGTCCCGGGGGAGCGGGAAGAACACGGCGTCGGCGTCCTCGGGGCCCATGCCGTGGCACGCGCCGCGGCTGTGCCAGCTGGTGTCGCCGATGCTGCGCAGGCGGCCGGTGGCCGGCGCGTCGTGGGTGGTGATGTGGCGCAAGGGTGGTCTCCGATGTGCTGCCGCGTCGGCCGGTCGGGGTCCGGCGCTGGGCGGACGCGGCGTCGGGTGTCGGCTGCGGCGCGAGGGCGTGCGCCGCAGCCGAGGCGGGATGGTGGTGCGGTGGCGGTGCACCGGACGGGAAGCACCGGCCTTGCGCAGTCGGTCAGACCATCGCGGGCTGCTGGACCTGTTCGGTCTGCTGGGCCTGCTGGGCGGCGGCGAGGTCGAGGCGGCCAGGGTGCGGGGTGGCGCGCGGGGCGGTTCCGCGTGCTCCGCCGTCGGGACCGATCCTCCGGCGGCGACACGGCTCTCCGGGCTCGGCCAGGCACCACTCGCAGCGGACACTCAGGGCGTCGGGCTGTCCCTGGGCGACGGCCGCCTCGCGCGCTGCTCGGGCGGTCCGGTAGGGAGCGAGGGCGGCTCGGGCAGCGGGCGGTATGCAGGAGCCGATCTCCCGCAGCCGCGCCTCCAGCTTCGGGTCGATCCCGTCACGACCGCTGGTGATCGCCCGGGACTGCGCGGGCTGCGCGGTGCCGGCGGCGACGGCGCGGCGGGCGCCGATCAGCTCGGCGGTCCAGGCGGCTTGGTCGTCCGGGTCCACGGAAGGCGTGGGGTCGGTGTGCCGGGCCAGGCGATCGCGCCGGTAGCTCTCCCACGGGCGGGCGACGTCCGCGGGCAGGATCGGGTACGGCGAGATGCGGATGTGCTGCCGCGCGGCGACGCGGACGTCCCAGCCGTGTGGGGTGGCCATCGGCACGTCGCCGAGCAGCTCGTGCCACTGGGCGAGCTGGTCGCGGGCCTCACCCTGGGCGGTGCGGATGGTGCGGGGGTCGAGTCGGCCGATGTAGGCCAGCAGGGCGGCGATTTCGCGGCGGTGCACGGTGTGGCTACTCCGTTCCGGTCGGCTCTTCGAGGGCGGCGAGGAGGGCGGCGGTGTGGGCCTCAGCCCGCGTCATGCCGCCCGGCTGAGCGGGGCCCTTGCCGGGCACGGCAAGGAGATTCGAACGGCCCGAGGCGTGCTCCCGGGCGACCCAGGAGCGCCAGTCGGCAGCCCAGGCCGCCGCGGTCCGCGGCTTGAAGTCGACCCGGTGGACACGCCACTTCGCATCGGCTGCCTGCAGGCCCTCCTCGCCGAGGCGGTCGAGGTGTCCCTGCTGGCGGGCCCAGGCGTGGGTGGCGGGGTCGACCTGCCACTCGGCAGCCGAGGTGACAGCAGCACCACCACTGCTGTACCTACGGTTCAAATCCGGTTCACTACGGTTCTGTGTGCCGGTTTCCGGTACATCGCTATGCCGGTTTCCGGTACGTCGAGATGCCGGTTTCCCTCGGGACCTGCCGGTTTCCGGTACTGCCGGTTTCCGGACCCTCGTGGGGGATTCCGGTACCTCTCGCGGGCGGATTCCGCACCGTCGCAGGGTCGAGATCCGGAATGCCAAGGCGGCCTGAGACTCGTCGGGCAACGCGGCGTCGCTGTCCTCCTGTTGCTCTCGCGGGGCCTGCGCGACGGCCTTGGCGGCGAGGGGCAGGCGGTAGACCGTGCTGCGCTGCGGGCCGGTGAGGTCGTCGAGCTGTTCCAGTTCACCGTCGTCGACAAGTCGGCTGATGGCTTCGCGCACCGTGGACACGGAGGCGCGCGTGCGCTTGGCCAGGCTGGTCAGGGAGGCCCAGGAGACGCACTGCTCGTCGGTCACCCGGTCTGCGATCGACAGCAGGACCAGGCGTGCGGTTCCCCGGCTGGAGCTGTGCTCCCACACCCACTCACGGGCATCGCTGCTCATCGGCCGCTCCCGCTCACGAGGCGGGGCCGACGGTTTGCCGAGGCCGTGGTGGTGTTCTGCAGCCCGGGTCGGGAAGGCACTGAGACGGAGGCGGCTGCCGCGCAGGCCAGGCCGTTTGGCCTTTTGCACAGGGCAGGAGGCATGCAAGAATCCCCTTTGCAGTGTTGCCACGCTGAAGCGCCCCGTGGAAGGGATCAGCGTGGTGATGGTGAGCAATCTCCGCCCTTGCCGGGGCGGGTTATGCCGCTGAGCGTTCGGCGTCCGGGAGTTACCGCTCTCGGGCGCCGCCGCTGTATGCAGAGCTGTGCGAGTTGGTCGCTACGTGCCGTGCTCCTCACGTTCGCAGTGCCGGGCGAGGCGCCCGGGGACGTCGAACATACGCACGGACCCGCTTCAAGATCCAGAGTTGGTTCTTAACCTCTGTAGTAGTTGCAGAGCGTGATGATGCGAGACAGACCCTCGGTCTCTGGGACTCAGCGATTTATGCGCCGTCGGCCTTTTGCGGGCCGCCGCCGCCCGGGGCGGACCGCGTCTCAGGCGCCTTTCCTTCCGTGCAGGCCGTGGTGCCCGCGCCCGCGAGGGACCAGCAACATGCGTGCCACAGGCAAGGACATTCGGCGGAACTTAACTCGGTGACGTATCCAGCGCGGTGCAGATGGTCGGCCAGCATTTTGGCGTCGGAGTCCTGGTGGTGGCGGATGATCCGGCCCGTCCGGTCAGGCGGCGCGGGGCGGAAGGAAGTCCGACAGGAATGGGGGCCAGCTGTTCGAAGCCGGCCTCATTTACGTTGTCGCACCACATGTAGGCCGGCTCGTGCAGGACGATCCGTAACCGGTGGAAGGCTGTTGTGCCTTGCACTTACAGGGTCCGGTCGACCGGCGCGTTCTGAAGCCGTAGCCCGTACACGGTGGTGTGGGCCAGCAGCTGATCGGGAATCGCCACCAGCTTGATCCTTCGGCTGCGCGCCGTCTCGATGCCTGATATCAGTCCGTCGAGACTGAACGGCCGGGCGATGGGCATCTGCGCCATCAGCCTGACACCCCCATGCGCACCGTACGCCGACTGGATGACCGCCCGCTTCTGTTCCTGACCGGCGGGCGCAGCGGGGTTCCGTCCACCGATGAGAAGTGAGCACCACATCGTGCTTCCTGATCTGCCCGCACAGACGGTGGACCACACGACGGCGCACGGGGTCGTCGGGGAGGAGGGTCAGTGCCCCATGGAGATGCCACCGTCGACCGGCACTACAGCGCCGGTGATGTAGGCAGCTTCCTCGCTGGCCAGGAAAGCGATGGTTGCGGCGATCTCCTCTGGGTTGCCTATCCGGCCCAGCGGAACGTCGCGGAGGATCTCCTTGACGCGGTCCTCGGAGAGCGCCGCAGCCATGGCGGTCTCGGTCAGGCCCGGGGTCACGATATTGACGGTGATCTGGCGTGAGCCGATCTCCCGGGCCAGCGAGCGGCCGAAGCCGATCAGGCCCGCCTTGGATGCCGCGTAGTTGGTCTGCCCGGCTTCGCCCTTGAGCGCGACGGCGGAGGATACGAGGACGATCCGGCCACCGCGTTTGGCCTTCAGCATGCTGCGTGTAGCCCGCTTGGCCAACCGGTAGGAAGCGGTGAGGTTCGTCTCCAGGACCGCAGCGAAGTCCTCCTCCGGCATGCGCAGCAGCAGGTTGTCCCGCGTGATGCCGGCGTTGGCCACCAGGACCTCGACCGGGCCCTGGTCGGCCTCGACCTCCTTGAAGGCGCTTTCTACCTGCTCGGGGTCGGTTACGTCACAGCGCACGGCCATGGCACCGAGAAAGAGGAGCTCGGGCTCGGGCTCACCCGTGCGGTAGGTGAAGGCGACGGTGTCGCCGCGCCGGGCGAACGCGCGGACCGCGGCGGCCCCGATTCCACGGTTCCCGCCAATGATCAGAACGGAGCGCGACATGAAGATCCTTTACACGAGTGAGCAGCAGGATTATTCACCGCCGGAAGTGATCCACTGCGGTGATGGCAGTGACCTTAGGGCGACACCTGGCGTGTCACAGGGACTCAAAGCCTGCGCTTATTCTGTCGGTGAGAACTGACAGTTCTCACTGCCTGGCGAAGGATCCTCGAGTTCCGATTGCTGGACAGCGCGTCCGCGGTCAACTCCCTCGAATTCAGGCCGTCATGAGCTTGATTTCCTACCGGGGGAGAGGCTGCGGGCACGCAAGGAATGTGACCTGCACCTCAACCCCCCTCGTTACGTGAACGTTATAAATAAGACTGAGACTCAGCGCCTGATCGTCACCCGCATTCTGCGGCAAGCCCGGGCGCGCCGGAACACGTCGGACATCCCCGGCTTCACTGCTGTATTCGGGGCGAAGCCTGATGTAGGGATCACCCAGGCCGAGACGGCTCAGCTCGCCGGCGTCAGCCGCCGTTGGTACAACAGCCTGGAAGCCGGACGGTCGGCCAACTACAGCGATGCCTTCCTTCAGGCCGTGCGGCGCATCCTCGACCTGAATGACGAGGAATGGGAGATCGTCTACCGCGTCACACGGGGCCGCACCCCCACCGCGGTCACGGCCAGCCCGCTCAGCGGACTGCTGCCCGACTCGATCCGCGCTCTCGTTGAGGAGAGTCAGACCTGGGGCGTCTACCTCAGCGACTACCGCTGGGACATCCTGGCCTACAACGCCAAGACCCTTGAGTACTTTCCCTGGATGCTGCACGGCATCAATGTCATGGAATGGGCCCTGACCTGGCCCGAGGCCCGCACGCAGCTCATCGACTGGCAGGACGAGTGGGCGTTGCCCATGATCGCGCAGCTCCGCGTCCATGCGGCGGAGCGGCGCGACGACGAGCGCCTGTATGCCGTCGTAGAGACCGTCCGGGCCGACCCCACGGCCCGGAAGCTCTGGGACGCCCCCAATCTCCCCTCCATGACCCACCCGGCATCGCACCGGCCCCGCCGCCTCTACCTGCCGCGTCAAGGCGGCAAGGAATTCTCCATCCGCCTCATCGCGCTCAAGCCCATGGAATTGCAGTCCTGCCGCATGATGATCGTCACCCCCGAGTAGAAGGGATCTACTGAGTCGGCCGGGATGGATCGTCCAATCGCGGTTGGCGCAGGGGTGACGGAACTTGGGGGGAGTGTTCCCCATCCATATACGGAGGGAAGTAGTTTGGCGCCGTCGCGGGTCGTAGCAACGTCTGCGCTGGGGCCGTTAAAGGGGATACGGGAGAAGAGTTTGTACCGTTTGAAGATGACTTCAGGTCCTCGCCTGAAGAGCGTGCACGTGCAGGGAAGCTGATAGAGGTTCAGATGCGTAGTGACGAGGTTTCGCCCGAGCTCGCCCACGGTGTAGCGGAGTTGAATTCGTCCTTCGTGCTGAACTTGATTGGGTGATGGCGGGTTCGTTCGCCTGACAGTCGACCGTTGGCACCGGTAGCCCTCGCGTGTGAGGTATACGCCGGGCGGCGGGCTGACCGACGCCGAAAGGGCCGCGCGGGAGCGGTTACGGCTTCAGGCCGTGGACTCGCTCCGCCTGTCGGCCCATTACTGCGGGGTGTACGGCTTTCGGCCCACGCGTGGGCTCGTTCCGGCGCTTCCATATCCCCAGGCTGTCGGGCTGGCTCACCAGCAGCGACATGATCACGCCCGGGCCCCTGGCCCTCCACCCCCGAGACCTTGACCTGCTGCTCGCCGCGCTGACCACACCGTCGCCGAGCGAGAACACACCCTGGCGCGTGGAACTGCCGACACCGAGCAAGAGCATCGACCAGCTGCGTGTCGCGATCTGGACTGAGGAACCGAGCTGCCTCGTCGACCATGCGACCGCTCGGGCCCTGGCTGCAGTCGAGCAGATGCTGTCAAGGACCGGGGCCGTGGTCCGCCGCTCCGCAGGCCCGTGCACTTCGGTGACTCCACACGCCTGTTGGAGCAGCTCCTGCACGCCACCGCGACGGCCACGGCCGGTGGCGAAGCCGCAGCCGAGGAACTCGCCGCGCACGAGTACTACGGGACAACGTCGCCAGCCCCCGCGTGGCTTTGCTCCGCCACCGGACCCAGACCCATTGCAACTGGCTCCGTGCGGACTATGCGCGCGCCCGGCTCCGAGAGACCTGGCAGCAGCTATTCACCTAGCACGACGTCCTCCTCACGCCAGCCGCGCCCACCCCCGTGATCCCCGCTCGTGGTCGACGGCACGGAGCGCAGCTTCTTCGACCAGACCGGGTGGACCCAGGGTCCCGGCGAGTGCCTGGATGGTCCGGTTTGATCATGTGATGCGGTAGAGGGTGAGGACGCCGGGGGCGGTCGGTGTGGGCTCGGCGTTCGGCGGCGGTGTTGAC